>MEUV01000037.1:7052-7313 GCA_001772575.1 candidate division WWE3 bacterium RBG_19FT_COMBO_34_6
CGTAGTTGAATGCCAGGAAGAGCGCAGTCAGGGAAAAAACAGAGATAAAGCTCTACATATTTTACAATCAAGAATATATACGGCAATGAAGGAGCAACAAGTTAAAGATATTTCCCAACTAAGATCAAACCAAATAGGTACTGCGGATAGGTCAGAAAAAATACGTACTTATAATTTTCCTCAGGATAGGATCACTGATCACAGAATTAAAAAAAATTGGCATAATATGATATCAATACTTGACGGAAATATAGAAAATAT
>MEUV01000038.1:0-666 GCA_001772575.1 candidate division WWE3 bacterium RBG_19FT_COMBO_34_6
CTCAACAACATCCAGATATAAAATATTATTACTTATATAGCATTCAACATAATTATTGGCATCTACTCTCCAAACAAAGGAATTAGTATATCCGGCCTTTTTACAATATACTTCCCACTTACTAATAAAAGAAGTATATTCTTGACTTCTGACATATAAATCATCTTCATTATTAGTTGGATTGACTTTCATAAATCCAATTTTACTTATAGCCTCGTCAACATATAGAACTACATAATCCAAGGCAATATTCATGTAATTACTCCAACTAGCTGATAAAAACTTTTGAAAAGGATTAGGATAGCCTGCATATGTTGCATCTACCCTTACCAGCTGGCAATATTGGAAAGTTATATAAGCGTTCTGCGAATTAACTTTACTATACCACTGGAAAACTATATAAGTTATGTTGTCCCATCCTGCCGGTGCTCCTGTTGTTGCAAAGGCTGACTTTGTTGGGCGTTTTACATTCCAACCAGTAACACACGTAGCAGCAGCATATGTTACATTATAATTGTTTGCATTATCCGTCCCAACCTTAAAAGAGACAGTATCAACCTTACTAACATCTGAAATATAAAACACACATAAAATAATATCATCGGCACTCGAAGCCCCACCATAATTAAAAGTATTTAAATTTAAAGAAGTAATGTTTTTCCACAT
>MEUV01000038.1:707-2531 GCA_001772575.1 candidate division WWE3 bacterium RBG_19FT_COMBO_34_6
TTGCATTTACGCCCATTGTATTGTTTACTGTGTCATTTGATAAGGTAGTAGATGCCCAAGCGGTATACTCAGTATAGTTGGTAAAATTGTCAATCTCTTTACAATTACTATGATGAAAATATTCTAGAAGATCATCAGCGTTCAAAGTTTGCGCCCTGTAAAATTCACCATCTAACGTTGTTAAAATATCCCACGCCGATTGTAAATTTGTGTCATTTATTGCTGGTGCTCCACCGTTAGCCCATGTTAAAGGCGTAAAATTACCAAATCCAGCCATTTACTTCACTTCCTTATCTTTTTCTGTTTCTGTTGTTGTGATTTGCTTATCATCATCGCCTGTTTTTTTGGAAATATAAACTTTACCTTCATTTTTTTGATTAAAAAATAAGATATCAACAGTATATTTAGTTTCTTTTTCTGTCTTTTCTACTGTTATATTTTCAATTCGATAATAATTACTTTGACTTGTTAAATATTTTAACAAATCCATTAAAAATATTTCAGTATTTTCCTTTTCATAGACTGTTACCCATTTAGTCATAATATAAATCCCCTTTCTTAGCTTAAAGTTACGGTATATCTTATTAATAGTTCGACCGCACTTGTTTTAGTATAGTTCCATAAAACGTGAGATATAAGCGTTCCTGATCCTAAAGCTAAGGTCGCATTATTTCCCCCAAAAATACCTAATTCTTCTATAGTGAAATTACCTTCACCACTTGATATATAAAAATCGGTTACTATCTCACCATAGACAGGTGGAGCTGTTAATCCTCTAGCAATAAAATAATATCTTTCTTCTTCATCATTTAAGGAAGTATCAGAAGCAGCTGGAGCAGGAACGGGATCCAATCCAATAGCTAAATATCTAATATCAATATTTGGAATGTATCCGGCCAAAATTCCGATCATTTCATCAAGAAGTAATTCAGTTATCAAATTATTAAATTCCTTAATCTTGTTTCCATTTTCGAATATTTCGAATTTCCCATTAACTTTAATTTTATTTTTAATCAATCACTAGCACCCCCCAAAATATTAACATTATTGTTGTTTGGGAATAGATTATCATCAGGGAATAAATTATCAGCAGGGAATAATAAATCATCGTACTCGATAACCTCATAGATTCCAGCATAGGATATTATTTCGTCAATTTCTTCAAGTGCAACAATCAGCTCCCCTGCTCCTGTTTCAACATATTCTGGCTTGAATTGTTTTTTAAAAAATTCTTCCCAACCTCCAAGAGCTGACCCATCTAAAACTTTATAATGATATACAATATTATTTTCGTCAATTTGTGATGAATCCCAGGTTATGGCCTCGACTAAAAAACGCTCATCAATGCCTAAAACACTATGTTTTAAATCAAATTGTTCCATGGTATTATAAATTTTTTCGTATAAATCAAAAGTACAATAATCAGCAGAATTGCTATATTTATTTAGAAGTTCTTGAGTAAAAAGCATTGCATCGGCGATAGAGTTTAAATTATCATTTTTAACATAGTGTTCATAAATTCCATTTGTTGCAATTTCAACCGGATTTTTGGCACCAACTAGTATTGGCACCAATCCATAATAATTAATTTTTATATCTGTCCCGATTGCCAAAGCTGCTGCTGAATCCGATGTTGATAAAATATTTGAATTATAAGACCACATCCAGTCAAAATCATCTTCTGAATCAATCCCGTTAACACCTACCGCTTGGGCAATTCCATCCACTTCAATTAATGGAGTTTTAGCAATAGGAAATTTTACTGTAAATGATTTTATAACACCATCGGCAACTGGTGATGGTATTTCATTTTCTCTATAATTA
>MEUV01000038.1:2677-2873 GCA_001772575.1 candidate division WWE3 bacterium RBG_19FT_COMBO_34_6
CTTTTTGTCTTTGTCTATGTTCCATATATAGCCATATTCAGCTAATATATCAAGACATTCATAAATAGTTAAATAGTTAAAAATCTGATTTGATAATATAATTAAATTTTCTTCTATGGTTCCTTCCCGGATCCCAAAATCATAATCTGTATTTACTGTATTTCCTAAATACCTACTAATCAAATCTTTAACTATA
>MEUV01000038.1:3002-3264 GCA_001772575.1 candidate division WWE3 bacterium RBG_19FT_COMBO_34_6
GAATATAATTCTATTAATTTATGTTTTGTTATTGTTGCCCCTCTATCATCTGAAATTACACAAGTCATTCCAGATTTATAATTTATTCTTTCTTCTACACTCCAACCAGGTTCCATTTTAATCTCATATTCACAAATATTATCATTATCATTATCAATTAATAATTTATATGGCATAATTTACCCCCTCTTATTTCCTAAAGTAGTTTGTAACCTCTTAACAACTGGATTCATCATTTTATCTATATCCTGTTGATTGAAAA
>MEUV01000038.1:3422-3609 GCA_001772575.1 candidate division WWE3 bacterium RBG_19FT_COMBO_34_6
TCGATTATTCCTTTTATAAACATTCTCATTAAATTTGGAGCCCATCTATCAGCAGTACTTCCGGCTCCTTCCTTTGTTGGTGAGCTAAAACCTAAGAAATCCTTTATTTTATTAGCGGTATTCTGTAAAGTTTGTTTTAGTGCTCCAACCTTTGAAACAATTCCATCTATAAAGGAACCTATCAAAT
>MEUV01000038.1:3736-3975 GCA_001772575.1 candidate division WWE3 bacterium RBG_19FT_COMBO_34_6
AAAACTACTAATTTTACTTATTGCATTATTAACAAAACTTGAAATAGTAGATATTGCAGAATTTTTAAAACTGTTAAACTTACTAACAGCACTACTAACAAGGTTTGATATATAACTGTAAACCCTTCCCGGTAGTTTACCAAACCATTTAATAATTCCATTTATCAAATCAGGGATAATGCTATTTCCAACTAAAGTATTATATAACCCTTTAAAAAACTTAACTACAGTTGTTACAA
>MEUV01000038.1:4008-9836 GCA_001772575.1 candidate division WWE3 bacterium RBG_19FT_COMBO_34_6
CATTATTCCAGATAGAATTGATATTATCCCATAACTTTCTCATACCATTAACAAACATATCAGCATCAAAAGTTACTAAACCCCTTAACATAGATATTATACTGGTTACAATTCCGATTAATCCAGTTATTACATTAACAGCATAAGGAACCGCAGCAACAACACCACTTAATACACCTAAAAATACACCTATAGAACTAACAACAATCGCCCCAATAATGGTCGCAAAATCTTTAAAAATTGGCAGTAATGGAGTTACTGACTGTTTTAATAATATAAACCCTTCTTTCATCGGACTAACCCATTTAATTATATCTTTTATCATATTTACAATAAAAGACGTGTCTATGCTTTTCATTTCTATAAATTTATTAAACATCCATTCAAAAGCCACAATTAGTTTATCTTTTACAGTTGTATAAATATCTGTTATTTTATTTTTCCACTCAATAAATCTATTAATTAATTTGGCAGCTTCCTTCTCAGTCAATCCGAATTTCTTTGTTAAAATATCCATGTTAGCCTTGTAATCATTAGAAATAATATTTTTTACAACATCTAAGATACTTTTAAAATTATTAAATATTCCAACCAAATCATTAATTTTTTCTCTCATTACTATTAATTTATTAACAAATTTGGCAGCTTCCTTCTCACTCATTCCCAAATTTTGTTGTAATAACTTCATAGCTTTTCCATAATCTAAATTCATAACATTTTTTAAGGCTTCAATTGATACTTTTATAAAATTAAAAGCCTTTTGAACTAAACCGGTTTTTGCTGCCATTGTTACAAACCCAGTAGTTAATAAAGTTACTACTCCGATTATTGCAGAAATCCCAACAATAATACCTGTTATATGAGGTGATAAAACACCAATAACAGTTATAATACTACCTATAGCACCAACTAAAGAACCTGTAACAATCAATAAAGGTCCAACTCCTGCAGCTAATAAAGCCAAAAATATTGATACTTTTTGCATTGGTTCGCTTAATTTTGAAAAGACATCCAACAACCTATTCAATGTATTAACCGCTTTTGTGAAGAATGGCAGAATTAAAGTTCCCATTCTTGCCCCGGACTCTTTCAAACCTTCCGAAAAGATTCTCATTTGATTTGATGCCGATGCTTGGGTTCTTTCAAAGTCTCCAATGGAATTTTTAGATGCTTTCATAATATAGTTATATCTTAATTGTATTTTTTCCGACTGTGTCATTTCTTTATATGTCTTTTTAATGCCTGTACTCAATGCAAAGGCTTCTAAATTTGCAACTGTCATTACAATACCTAATCTTTTTAATGCCTCTGTCTCTCCTGTATATGCTCCTGTAAGTGCTATATGTATTTCATCGGGACGCATATTTTTAAAAGATGCCATATCACCTGTTAAATTAACTAAATCCATCGCCATTTTTTGAGCTTCTTCTCCTGATAAACCCATAGCCGTCCCCATATCACCATAAACAGATGCCATATCTAGAGCGGTACCTTTTGCCAGTCCGATGGATTTCAAAGTTTTATCTGACCAATTCAAAACCTCTTGAGTACCTTTTTTAAATACAACACCTGTTTTTGATACTGTCTCATTCATATCACTAGCTAATTTTATACTGGCACCCATCGCCCCCAATATTGGAAGGGTAACAAATGTTGATAATGATTTCCCAGCAGCTGATATTCCGCCCCCGATTTTTTTAAATACTTCGCCGGTTCTTGTTGCAGCATTCTGGACACTTCCAAGACCTGTTAATGCCTCGGAACTATCCAATATAACCTGACCGGATAACTGAAATAAATTAAATAATCCCATTATTTTTTTACCTCCTTTCCGAAATTTTTCAAAGGATCTAATCTTTTAATTGCTTCTCTTGCCTTATTTCTGGTTTCTTCTAGTTCAATTTCTTTTTCTTCTTGTGTTCTGTTTTTTATTCTGCTATATTCAAGTACTTTAGTTTTATAATCGTCAAAACTGATAAAATTATCTTTGTCCATCCCTTGGAGTTCTACCAGCCATCTTTCCCACAATCTGGCGTCAAAGATTTTTTCCCTTGTTTTTTGAATTATTTTTCCGGCCAATATAAAATCCATTTTTAAAATAGCTTCCGGATTATGATAATTAGTGTAAATTAATTCTAATTCTTCTTCATAGCCATCATTTTGGACTTGAACACACGTGATAAAAAACTTGTTATTTCTTTATCATTTAAAAAGTTTTCCCATAACTTAATTTCATTTATTAATCCTAGTTTTTTTATTTCTTCCGGTTCTACATTGTAAATAGCTGAAATAAAAATCAATGTATCTTCCAAAGCAGTATCAAAATTTAACAATGCTTCTTGTATCATAGATATCATTAATAAAATTTCGTTAAAACTTCCAGATAAATCAGGTTTTAATTTCAACTTTCCTATTATCTTTGTAAATAATGGAACGTGCTCCCTTTGTAAATTATAGTTGTATTCTTTCCCGTTAATTTTCATTTTTCAATCTCCTTTTAATTAATATGATTTATATAGGTTATATTCTCCCTGTAGTTGTATTCTGATTAAATCTTCCTCTTGAGTGGGTATATCTCTATTATACTTTATAATACCGTTTAAATGTACAGTCTTGTTATTATCTGAGTTACTTATATAATCTAGTTTTTCAACTAAATCATCAGCTAAGTTCTGAAAAGTTAATTGATTTTTTTTATTATCCCACAAGTCAATTATTAAATTTAAAATGTTGCCCGGATGATTGTCAAATATTTCTATCTCATAAACTGCAAAGGGATATTCGATATTTTTTAATGGAAGTTGATTGAAACACCTTGGAAAAACTTCCTTGATTATATCGACTATTACTAATTTTGTTGCATAACTAATATTTTTAGTTGACATAAGTTACCTCCCACTTATATTATTTTCATATTCTCTGGCAGCTATTTCCTGCAATTTACCTATATTTTCAATGATACCATCTTTTATAAAAGGCCTTTTTCTCATTTTTCTCGTACCTTCATGAACAAATATAGCATATTCAGCGGTCGCCCCGATAGTTAAATAATTTTTACCCCAAATTTTAGACAAATAATATTGTATACTTCCCCTTAATCTGCCAGTATCGACCGGGCATCTCTTTTTAGCTTCAGCAACCAAAAACATTCCCATTTTCTTTAATGTATTCCAAGCCGTTTTTTCAAAAATATTTTTAGCCCTATCAAAATTATTTATTGTCAATCTCATACTTGCCCTTGCCTGTGCCATCTTATCACCTCTTACTCTATATACTCCACATAAATTAATTCTACCTTAAAGTGATGATTTTGGTTAATTGTATTTTTTAATTTACCTGACATTTTATAGATGTTTCCTTCTGGATCCTTAAATCTGTTTTCAGGTTTTAAATAATTTATTGCGTTCTCACAATATTCAAACAACCCGTTATACTCCGAATTTTCCCCGGCTTTTCCAGATAGAATTGAAGGTTCTACACTTTTACAATTAATAATACCTCTTAAAGTTTTAACCTCTCCCCAATTATCCGGAATACCCCCAATTTGATTTGTTTGGGTTCCTATTTGTTCTAATACTATTATATCCACAAAATAATCCTCAATTGCCATTTTATACACCTCTCTATTAAATTGAGGATGTATATATATCATACATCCTCATTAAAAGTATTATATTAAATATTAATCTTCCAGCCTTATTCTCCATGGTGGACTGTCCATAGATTCCTTAGCATAATGAGCTGTATATTGTATATCTAAAACAATATCCTCATGTGCTTTTATATTAAATTCTATTTTGCCATCTCCAAGGACATTCAATAATTGTATTAATGCATATTTATCATCGTCCCGGACTCCTGCCCATGTTATATTTTCGTGATAATCTCCCGGAGCTATAATTAAATCGTCTGTAATTTCGTGATAAGTTCCGGCATCTGAAACCGACAAACCAGCAAAACAATCATTAAAATTTGTATGTATTAACTCTAATAATCCAAATGTTAGAACTGGCTGGGATTTTGTTATTCTTCTATTGCCTTCTATCATGCCATATTGCCCATTAAAATCAATATGTTTAAATTCTCTATCATCAGAAAATTTAATATCTCCTCTTGTTGCGCCTATTTCGCGCTGTGTAACTTCTGAATATTCCTTATATATAATTCCGTTCCCTTGCCATGTACCGGTCGCTGTTGGAACACTTGTTTTAATTGGTATTGACATTTCCCCACCTCCTTATATTAATATTTTATGCCATCTTAAAGGCAGCAGCTGTAACATTTGTTGCCTCTGAGACAGTAAACGATACATAACCAGTTGAGGTCTCATTAAACCTATGTGTAGGAAATGGCCCAATTATGAAGTCGTCACCATCTGGTATTGTAACTGTTATATCGTGCGTTCCCCCTTGATCGCATGGCTGCTCACTACTTATAGTCACGATAGTATCACCGCCAGCTGCCACATTTATTACATGTAAAAAAGTTTTTCCATCATTTACAAAGAATCCACCCTCAACCGCCATTGTTGTATATTGTGTTGTGAGGGATTTAAATTCTATGCCACTATAATTAATTGCTTTTGGTGTTAATTGTTGTAATGCCATTTAAACCACTCCTTTTTATCCAATTTTAAAGGCGCAAGCTGTTACATCAGCAAAGGCCGACAATCTAATTGTTACTTTTCCGGTATCAGGCGCATTAAATATATGTGTAGGAAATGGCCCAATAATCCAATCGTCACCAAATGGGATCACAATGGCAACATCATGAACCGATGATCCATTAAAATCACATGTGTTTGGCACATCAATAGTCGCTGTTAATGCCACAGCTCCTGAGTCGTTTTTTATATTAACTAGTGTTTTACCGTCATTTAAAAACTCAAATCCGTCAACAGCGGTCGCTGCTACATAATCAGCCGTATCACTGTAAGCTTCAGCTCCACTATAATTAAATTGTTTTGGTGTTAAAACTGCCACAGCCATTTATAACACTTCCCTTCTAATAATATTTTCTATATGGTGTTAACATGTTTATAATACTTGTTGGATAACCATAATAAATTTTTGATATTCCAAATGAAATACTATAGTCATCTATTCTTTCGCTATTAATCCCTTTATCAATTTTATTGGAGTCCTTTGATAACTTGTAATTTATCATTGCTGCATAAGGAAATTTTAATGATTTTGGATACCATATTTTATAAACACCAACATATTCACCGACCGCTTCATCTTCTATTTCTCCATAATCAGTATCTATAGTTAAAAAAGCCCCTCCGGCATCTACAGTCTTTATATAATATATTCCGTCATTCTCCAAACTTCCTATTATTTTTATAGTGTTGCCAACAATAAATCTATTTAATCCATTAGATGAATCTAATATTTTATTTGTTGAGGCTTCAAAACTTATAGTATTAGAACCCAAATATTTAGCGTTATCAATGTCAATATCTCTAATAAAATGATTTTTACAAATATCATGTATTTCTTCCTCAATGATATTTCCTAAAAATTTAATTCTGGAATCATTCAAAGCGTTTTCAATCCCTAATATATTTTTTACTTCTGTTAATGTTGCTATCATATTTACACCCCGTTATAGCATATAACAGACCCACCGGCAGCGATTGTACAACTTGTATACCTACCATATACAACTGTTCCAGCTAACATTGGAATAGTTGTTATTCCAGTAATATCACCAACTAGGGTGATAGTTGAATCGGCCAATATCTGAACTGCCTGAAATACAAATCCGGTCGCCGGTGTTATTGTAGCTGCGCCGGAATATTTACCGCCCAAATTACCGAGTGAAAT
>MEUV01000039.1:0-350 GCA_001772575.1 candidate division WWE3 bacterium RBG_19FT_COMBO_34_6
TAAAGTAGGAATAAAAGAGGTAGATGCGGACGAAATATGTGTCGAAGGCCAGGGAGATATGGACTTTCAAGAATATTTATACGGTATTGCAGAAATGCCGAGTGATTGGAACAAAGAAGCTCTCAAAGCTCAGGCAGTGGCTGCACGTTCATATGCATACCGATATGCCAAACAAGACAAGTGTATCTGTACTTCTCAAAGCTGCCAGGTATTTTCCAAAAGCAAAAGCAACAACCCCCCATCCAAGTGGAAGGATGCGGTGGATGACACCGAAGGAGAGATTCTGGAAAATGATGTAGTAGCTTATTATTCTTCTACCACAGGCGGTTATATAGATAATATAGGCTGGG
>MEUV01000039.1:361-7015 GCA_001772575.1 candidate division WWE3 bacterium RBG_19FT_COMBO_34_6
TGAAAAAATTGCGAAATCCCCGTGGTTTAGAAAAGCCTGGTATACAAAAAGTTACAGTGATTCCAGCAACTGCGGACGCAGTCACCCCTGGCTAACAGCTGAGGAAATGGCTGATATTATTAATGCTTGGAGAGTTTGGGTAAAAGGTTCTTCTTCCGAAAAATCTCATATATCTCCTGTTACTACAAGCTGCTGGGGAGGGGATCCTTACTCCATCTCGGAAATGAGAGAGATATCTTCCAAATACGGCGGTGGTTATAATAAGGTAAAAAGTATCGATGCCGATATATCCAATAACGGAACAACCTCCAAAGTAACCGTAGAAACAGACAAAGGTTCGTTTTCAATTGACGGGCAAACTTTTAAGACGGTCTATAATCTAAGAGCTCCTTCGTATATTGCTATAAGAAGCAGATTATTTGATTTTGAAAAAGAAGATTAACAATAATCTAATACCATACTGTAAAGCCCAAATGAAATGATATAATTGTGGTATGCTACCAACTTCAACCAGCACTCCTGTAAAAAAACCAAAACACATAAGATTTCAGGGGGAAGATAATGACGAGGAGGTCTTATATATTTTCAGAAAAGCTACTATTACAAATATGGGGTGGGTTTTTTCTACAATAATTCTTTTTCTAATGCCCATCATGTTCGGGGTCTTTTTACAAAATTTACATATTGCCTACCCCCAGGTAATCAGCAAAAGTTTAATTTTTGAAATTAATATGTTTTGGTATATTTTTTCTTTTGGTTATGGTTTTGAAAGATTTTTAAATTGGTATTTTAATGTTTATATTATTACCAATAAAAGAGTGGTCGATATGGATTTTAGTCATTTACTTCATAGAAATATTTCGGAAGCACCTCTTAGAAATATCGAGGATGTAACCTATACAGTGAGCGGATCTTTGCAAACTCTTTTTAATTTCGGGTCGATCAAAATACAGACAGCGGCAGAGCAAAGAGAGCTGGAATTTGAATATATTTCTAATCCTGCTAAAGTTCAGGATATACTATCCGACATGGTGGCTAATATAAAGGGGGTTTATGCAAAATAATTTCTTATTAGAAAAAAGTATGATGGATTTTATTTTTAAAATTAATAGTATGTCTACCATATTAAATTTATTCTTGCTTATAATTACCGGCTTTTATTTATTCTTTGGTTTTCTGGTTGTAAGGCAAGTAAAACAACTAAATTCCAGCTTTGAAACAGATTCGTCGGAAATACTGTCTCTTTTATCATATGCCCATTTTTTAGCTACCTTAGCGTTAATGGTTTTTATTTTAATTAGTTTGATCTAAATTTTTATGAACAAAAAACTAACTGCCAAAATTCAAAAGCTGATACCAACCTTAGGAGAATCGGAAGTTTCCATTTCCTCATGTATTGCCATCGAGCCTCCGGAAAAAGAACTGATTTTAAAAAAAGGTTTTGTCTACACTGTTTTTAATATTAAAAGTCCTAAAGCTCTTGATGTTTCTTTGGTAGGCAAAATTATAAACGATATTTTATATGAATCTTACTATAGTTCGGATAGCATTTCCCCTATTCAGTCCTTAGAAAAATCTATCATGGGAATAAATGAAAAGATTACAAGTTTGTATACAACAGAAGAAAAAGAAAATAACAAGATAGAGTTTGATATGACATCGGTAGTCTTATGGGGAAATGTATTGTATCTGGTTCAGTATGGAAAAGGGAACGGCTTTTTGATGAGAGAGGGTGGTATTACACCGGTCAAGTATACTGTTGAAGGAAATTTTTCTGTATCATCGGGCATGGTAAAACCGGACGACGTGGTAATTATAAATACGGAAGAGTTCAACAAAAAATTTCCTCCTGATAAGTTGTTGGGGACATCTATATCTCCTAACGACATGGCTCCCAATCAGTCCTGTCTAATCATAAAATTTATTGTCGATACGGAATTTACCGAAGAGGAGGTAGTGGATTTTAATTTGCCAAAAGAAAAAAGGCCTTCAAAAATAAACGGTATTTTGGAAAATTTAAAAAATAAAATTCCAAAAAGAACAAAAAAAGAACGCCCTATAGAATCGCTGGTGGATATTACTCCGATTAAAGAACCTATTTCCCGGTTAAAAGAAAAAACTAATATAAAAATAAAAACTCCAAGAAGAACAGGACTAAAAATTAATTCAAAAATATCCTTAATCCTTGCTGCTTTAATACTAATAGGATCTATCTCGACAACAATTATATTAAGAAGTAAATCAGCAAAAAAGGATGCTTCTGAAGAAAAAAACCGGAGTCAGCTTACCCAACCAGCAACTAAGCCGGAAATGAATACTCAGCCTGAAGTGAATAATCAGCAAGACTTAGAAGCTAAAAAAGCAGAGGATGAAAAAAACAAAGTGGAAAGAGTTCCGGCTGCTGTATTTTATGATTTAAAATTAACCGACACAAATGCTCAGCCAAATGATATAGCTATATTTAACAACACGGTTGTTACCATAGATAATATATTAGGTAAAATATTTACCTCACCCCTGGACACTCCAAAATTTACACCTCTTGATGCTACTTTTGCCGGAATAAAGCAAGTTTCTAATTATGAGAGTAAACTTATTTTTTCTGATAATGAGGGTTATAAAAAATATGATCTGACCGGAAATAAGATCGAAGAAAGTTTTCCCGGTTCATTTAATTTTTTTGATACATATATAAACAACATTTATTCGGTTGAAAATAATAAGATTGTTAAATATGTAAAATCAGGCGGCACTCTATCAAACTCTACCTGGGCGGAGTATCCGGATGCCGACAAAGTGAGGTCTGTTGCGGTGTTTTACAATATATATTTATTAAGATCTGATGGTATTTTAGATGTGTATACACAGGGTGAAAAGTCTAATTTTCAACTGACCGATTTGGATAAACCTTTAGCAAATCCCGTTAAGGTGGTTACCGGCACCGGTTTTGACAGCATTTACATTGCGGATTCCGGTAATAACAGGATTGCTGTTTTCTCAAATACCGGCAAATTTATCAAACAATACAAAGCTGAAAATGATTCTGATTGGTCGGAAATTAAAAGCATTGCCCTTACAAGTGATGAAACTAAGATATATGTTTTAAACGGCAGCAAGGTTTTTGAGATTAATATAAAGAGTGAATAATCTTGACTTTTATATGAATACTCAAGTAAAATTGCAACGCTTCCTAAAATGGACATGCTAGAAAAAGACTATATAAAAGAATATTTACAAAAAACGTTTTGCTATAAATGCGGAACAAGTCTTGGGTCAGCAAAACTGGAAACAATTGCGGAAGCGCCTGTTGCACTAATTGCGCATGCGGTATGCCCAAAATGCCAGGCGGAAAGTATGGTAACAATAACATCAGCCGGCGGAGGAGCCTCTCCGATGCTTTCTGATTTGAATGTTACTGAATTTAAAAAATTTATGGGAGTAAAAAGCGTAACCCACGACGAACTCCTGGATTTACATAAAGTATTAAAAAGGAAAAGCTTATGGAGCTTATTGGTAAAAAAAGAGAAATCTTTGGAAAAAAAACAAAAAATTTAAGATTTGAACGACTAATTCCTGCTGCCATTTTTGGCAAAAATTTAGAACCACTGTCTATTACAATAAACTACAATGATTTTGTAAAAGTGTATCAGGAATCAGGAGAAACCTCGCTTATTGACCTTATGGTCGATGGCAAAAAACATCCGGTACTCGTCAAAGAGGTGCAGATTCACCATATAACCTCAAGTCCCATACATGTTGGGTTCTACGAAGTTAATCTCAAAGAAAAAATTACCGCGGAGATCCCTGTTGAAATAATAAACGAGGACCAAAATAATATGATAAAAAGCGGTGAAGCTTTGGTTCTTTTAAGAATGAATGAGATTGAGGTAAAAGCTCTTCCTACCGATTTTCCTGATAGTTTTGAAATAGATGCAACTTTATTGGTGGATATGAACAGCGAAATTACTGTTAAAGACCTCTCCTACGACAGAGAAAAAGTTGAGATATTTGACCTTGAGCCAGATGAGGTTGTTGCAAAACTCGAGCCTGCACAAATGCAAGAGGAAGAGGAAGAAGAACAACCGGTAGAAGAAGCGGAAGCTATTGCCGGACTGGAAGCCCTATCAGAAAAGCCTGCTGAAGAAGGCGAAGAGGGAGAAGAAGAAAAAGAAGAATAATTTACTCCGGCCAAGAACTTATAATCAACGGTTCTTTTTGATCTTTCTTATACAAATTCTGCCAGATCTCTTCTGTTACAAAAGGCATAAAAGGATGCAGTAGTTTTATACAATTTTTAAAAACATATCCAAGTACTGTCATTGCGGATTTTTTATCTTCGCGTTTCTTTATTGACTCAAGATACTTATCAGCCAGGTTATGCCAAATAAAATGATAAATTGTATCTCCTGCTAAATTAAATTTAAACTTGTTCAGCTTTGTATTTACTTCCTTAATTAATTTTTCCATATCATCAATTATTTGTTTGTCATCTGCGTAGTCTAGTTTATTTTTGTCAAATTGAGCGTCGCTTTCGCTCATCTCGATGAATCTGGCTATATTCCAAATTTTATTAGCAAAATTTCTGTAACCCCTTACTTTGTCTTCGCTAAACGATGTTGTTTTTGCTGCCGGATTACCGCCTACCAAAAGACCCATTCTTAAAGCATCTGCTCCATACTTATCTACATAAGTAATGGGATCAATAACATTCCCTCTGCTTTTGCTCATCTTCTGTCCTTTTTCATCATCAACCCTCCCGTGTATAAATACCTGCTTAAATGGAATTTCTTTTGTTAGATAAAGACTAAAGATGATCATTCTGGCTATCCAAAAAAATAAAATATCCCACATCGAGTCCATGAAACTTGTAGGGAAAAATTTTTTAAAATCCTCGCCGTCAGGATATTTCAAAGTAGTCAGCGGCCACTGACCTGAGCTAAACCAAGTATCAAAAGTGTCTGTCTCCTGCAAAAATCTTTCACCCGGTCTTGTTTTTGAAATCAAATATTTTGTATCAACACCCGCAATAATTTTTTGAAGCCCTTGCCCGATTTCCTCCAGAGAATATTTATCTAATAAATTTTTTCCCAATCCTTCTATCCTATTTTTATTTTTGTCCAAAAAGACAATATGCGAGCTGCCGCACTCGTCTACGTTGTACCAAACAGGAATTCTTATCCCAAAAACAATTTGCCTGCTGATAGGCCAGTCTCTAATATTTGAAAGCCAGCTTATCATTTCTTTCTTCCAGACAGGAAGATTAAACTTTACCCTATCTTTTTTAACAGCCTGCAAAGCATTTAAAGCAAGCTTATCCATCTTAACAAACCAATTTGGCATCAACAGAGGTTCGATCGGTTTGTTATCCTTATAATCCACTAATATGTTATTAGTATATTTCTCATCAATTTTTTCAAGCGCATTTTTATTTCTTAGAATTTCCACACTTTTTTCCCGGGCTGATTTTATATTCATACCAGCTACATCTTTCGCGTCCTGTGTCATTTTCCCTTCAAGATCGATCACCGAAATAAGCTCTAAGTTATGCTTTCTTCCAATTTCATAATCATTAAAATCATGCCCCGGAGTAATTTTTAGTGCCCCCGTACCAAACTCTAGATCTACATAATCATCGGCGATGATCTTCATTTCTCTTCCATTAAGAGGGTTTGTTACAACTTTCCCTACGTACTCTGTGTATCTTTTATCTTTTGGATTAACAGCAATAGCAACATCCCCATAAATTGTTTCGGGTCTTACGGTAGCTACGCTAATATAATCATTTGAATTTTTTATTTGATATTTTACAAAATACAAAGGTGAGGTAGCTTCAATATGTATCGTTTCCAAATTACTAAAAGTGGTGCCGTGATAAGGGGAATAATTCACAAGGTACACATCTCTATAAATCAAACCGTCCTTATGCATTTTTTCAAAAGTGTTATAAACAGTTGATAATACCTGATCGCTTAACATAAAAGTACTTCTGGTCCAATCTGAACTCATTCCTAATTTTTTTAATTGGTTAATAGCTAAAGTGGAGTTTTCTTTAACAAAAGATAAAATATCGTTAAATAAAGTCTTTGAATCAAAATCAAATCTGCTTTTGTTTTGTTTTTTTAGCTGTCTTTCATAAACTACCTGCGTCTCAAATCCTGCATGATCCGTGCCTGGAACATAAAGTGTCCGGTAACCTTGCATTCTTTTGTACCTTGTCATCAGATCCTGTATCGAGTAAGTGGCATGCCCGCAATGAAGCGGTGCGTTTGCATTAGGCGGCGGCATAAGCACACAAAATGTTTCTTTGTTTACGGAAAGATTAAGCTCTTTTCTTTTTTCTTCACATATTTCCGGTCTGAAATAACCTCCGTCTTCCCACATTTTATATATTTTTTCTTCAACATTTTTATGATTATAATTTTTTTCCATTATCACGAAATTATACTATTTGTTGACAAATAAGGACAACTCTAATATATCTAATTAGTACTATGCTTTACTCAAAATTATTCGGAAAAACCAAAAAAGAAGCCAAAAGCGATATGGCGGTTTCCTCTCACAAACTCCTTTACCGCGGAGGTTTTATCAGGGAAAGTGTGGCGGGAAGGTATTATTTTTTACCGCTTGGTCTTTTGGTGAGAAATAAAATAATAG
>MEUV01000040.1:0-6477 GCA_001772575.1 candidate division WWE3 bacterium RBG_19FT_COMBO_34_6
GTTTATTAACAGCAAAGTATATCCCTGAAAAAAATTCTCTAATGTTAAATAAAAGAGCTTTTTTAAAAACAAAATAATCAAATAAATGGTCGGCATCAAGAAAAATTGTAGTGATAAAACCCAGTAAAATATTTTTTAGAGGTAGATTTTTATACTTTCTGATGAACAAGAATATCAGAACCAAAAAAAAATATGCTAGAGAGTGGCTTATTTCGTGTGATATTAGAAAGCTAAGTGTCATAAACTTTTGTATTGCCCAAAAAAATATTCCCTAGTTCTGTTGTAGTAAGCATTCGGTAATAACTTACATTTTAAGAAATTTCCAGCATTAATTTGTTGAATATTATCAATTTTTAAAAATTCATAATTATGATAGTTACACCCCGGTGAATTATTAAAATGGTAATATAATTGCTCTAGCAGTTCTTCGTTAACAAATATTTTATTTTGTAAAGAAATATTTGATAAATAATAAACATTATTAAATTTTGAAATTAAATCTTTTAGATTTGGATCTTGTAGTGTTTCGGTATCATCTATAACAACTACTTTTTTACCATAATAATATTTTAATGGCCCTGCAACATATAAATTGTAATTTACTTGGTATTTACTTTCGTAAATATTTTTATTTATAAATATTAATAATGAATCGTTAGAAATTTTATTATCTAAATATTTAAAAAATAAAGGATCCGGTCCTTCATATTTATTGAATTGAAATAAGGTAAAAATTAAAAAATATATTATTGTAAATAAAAATGATAAAGCGGAAATAAATTTTAAAATTTTATTTTTTTGGTAAAGCTCATAAAAACCAATTGACATAACAATTATCATGATCGGAATTACCTCGGTTAAATAATATCTGGAATTATAGTAGTCGTATCTCATAAAATTTACTCTATAATTTGTTATATACAAAAAGAGAAATGAGATAAAAAATACAAAAGAATATTTTAAATTTTTTAAATAAAATAAATTTATAAAGAAAAATAGAATTAAAATTATAAATCCAAAATATGAAATATAGTTTAATATCGATACGAAGGGAATATATTTGATACCATCAAAACCTTTATACAAAAGGTCCCAGCGTAACAGGGAAAGTCTTTGTCCGTTATTTAAAATATTAAATTCTAATACAGACCTTTTAAGAATAAAGATAAAAAAATAAATACAAACTAATGCCAAAGTCCAATTGGAATATTTTTGTATAAATTTTGTATTAATTTTTTGTTTATATTTGTTAATGAAGTAAAGACAAAATAAAATAAAAACAAATAGTGTGATTAGTAATACCGGATTTGTATGAATATATTTAATAATTACATTTTTTATGCCTCTGTCAAAAATTAAATTATAAAGAGGAAAAAGTAGTGTTTTATAATAAAAAATTGAAAAACATAATAATAAAGAGGTTACTATCAAGTAAATAAAATATGCAAATTTATAATATTTTTCTTGTTCTAATATTAAAAAATATAAAAATAATAAACCTAAAATTGGTAAATATATTACAAATGTCATCCTCAAAAACATAAAGTTAAAAAACGTAATTAAAGAAAATATCAAAAAGATAATGCTTTTTTTTGATTGCATTTTTGTGTTCATAAATTTGATCAAAAAAGAAAATCCGGCTGTTGAGAATGCTAGTGCAGTAATCTCCCCTACCGTAAATTTTGAAAAAAATACATGCACAGGATTAATAACCATTAAAAATAAAGCAAGTAATGAGATTTTTTTATTATGAGTAATATTAAAAACAATTAAATAAATATTAATTAAGCTAATAATCGAAAAAAATAAAACAGAATAAATACGATTATCCGATCCCAGTATCGATCCGAATATACTCATAAAAGATGGGTGGAGAGGATAGAAAACCATGGAATATTCGCTTCCCGGTCTATTCCATTTCTCCATACTAGGCATTATATAATTACCATATCTATCGTAAATTTCTTTTTGTGCCTCCGTTAATGTTTGTCTGAATTTATCCACCGAATACAATTTGTGATTCAAATCGTATTGTTTTGATATGTTTACATATGTTCCCTGATCCTGACCTCCCATAAGATAGAAGGACATTGGCAGTCTTAATAAAACAGCGACAAATAATATTATTAATATTTTTTTATCTACAGAAATGGGAGAAAAGTTAAATTTAAATTTTTTTAATATAAAAATAAGAAGGGTAGCCACTACAATGCTAAGTGTGATTGAAATAACCGGGTAAAATCTTTTGATCCCTAATAAAAAAATATTAAATATACCAACTATGGATATAAAAAATAGAAAAAGATCATATATTGAGATGGTTATAATTTCTTTAATCCATTTCATATCTTACTTACAATATTATAACGATTTTTTATCAAAAAAAGATTTCACGGAATTAATTACATATTTAATTTGTTTTTGTGTTAACTGCGGATAAATTGGTAAGCTTATTATTTGCTGGGAGATTTTTTCTGAAATAGGAAAATCTCCTTTTTTATAACCAAGGTATAAAAAGCATTTTTGTAGGTGCAAAGGTAATGGGTAATATAATCCCGCGGATATGTTTTTTTCCTTTAAATAATTTAAAAGCTCGTCTCTTTGACTAGTTAAAATAGCAAATTGATGAAATATATGATTTAGGTTATCTGCAGTATCCGATACAACAACATAATTTTTAAGTTCTTTTATATATATCTTTGCAATTTTGCATCTTTTCTTGTTCCAATCATCAATATGTTTCATTTTCACACTTAGGATGGCTGCCTGAATCGAGTCTAGTCTTGAATTTATTCCTATATATTCATGAAAATATTTTGTTTTTGCCCCATGAAGTCTTAACATCTTCACTTTCTCATACTTTTCTTTATCATTTACGGTTATGAGACCTCCATCGCCTCCTGCTCCTAAATTTTTTGTAGGAAAAAAGGAAAAACATCCGTAATCTCCTATTGAACCTAGCTTCTTACCTTTATACTCCGCACCTATCGCTTGGCAAACATCTTCTATTACAACGATCTTATTTTTTCCAATGGCTTTATAAAGTCCACTCATATCAGCGGATTGACCAAATAGATGAACGGGTATAACTGCTTTTGTTTTTTTAGAAATTACTTTTCTGATATTTTTAACATCAATATTAAAAGTTCTCTCGTCAATGTCTACAAATACTGGTTTTGCTCCTAGTCTTGCTATCGCACCAGCTGTAGCAAAAAAAGTGAATGGGGTTGTTATAACCTCATCACCGCTACCAATACCTTCTGCCATTAGCGCTAAAAGTATCGCGTCACTTCCCGAAGCGCACCCAAGTGCTTTTACATGTAAATACTTTGACATAGCACTTTCAAAATTTTCAATATTTTTACCCATGATAAACTCACCTGTTTTCAATGTGTTTATTACGGCGTTATTCAAATCTTTTTTTAAATCCCTATATTGAATTTTTAAATCAACAAATGGTACTTTCATATTTTATTGATTTTCCAAACGTTGCTCTTTTGGAACTTCTTTTAACTCTTTTGCAGGTATTCCTATAAATATTTTTTGGGACGGGACATTTTTTGTTACTACAGAACCTCCACCTACCATTGCATCCTTACCGATAACAACACCCGGTAAAATGACAGATGCAACTCCAAGGCGTGCTCCTTTTTTTAGAGTTACACCTTTGTACTCTTTAAATCTTTTTTTGGTTCTACCGGCGTATTTATCATTTGAAGTTATAACACCGGGAGATATAAAAACATAATCTTCAATTACAGAATAAGGGACTATTTGAACATTTGCCTGAATTTTACAAAATTTACCTATTGATACCTTATTTTCTATTGTTGTTCCTTTTCCAATAATTGTTCTTTCACCGATCACTACATCTTCCCTAATTGAAGCAAGGTCTGCGATAAATACATCTTTTTTTATCACTGCCCCGCGATAAACAATAGCTCCTGTTCCGATTACGGAGCCGTCTCCAATCTTACACGGCTTTAAATCCTGCTTTTTGGTTGTTGCGGAATTTTTTGATAACATGGGAAATTTTCCTATTACTGCGTTATCGTCTATTCTGACTCCTTTTCCTATTATTGTGTCTTTATGAATTATGACGTTATGGCCAAGAATAGAATTCTTTCCTATCATTACATTATTTTCAATTATTACATTTTGACCTTTTGTGTAATTTAATTTATTTGACATTGTGTAAAAAAGGGTGCAATAAGCTATCCGTACTTATAGGAAAGCTATTGCTTATATCATAAACTAATTTTATAGAGGGCTTAACATCTTCTATTTTAAAACCCTCTCCTAGTAAAGTTCTTTTGTAAACTTCGGTATGCAGATCAGTAAACCCTTCGGAAAACTCAAACTCCCTACCATCTATTGTTAACAATCTGAAAGCTTTATTTCCTTCCTGATTTTGATTGGGAAGATCGTTTTTGTCTACCGATAAAAACCATCTTACCCTTGCTTTTTCAAGCTCTATAAATCCCCCGGCCTTTGTATCGCTTATATGATGAACTTGATAAAATTGCGGTTTTCCAAAAATCCAGATTAACATATCAAAAAAGTGTATTCCGATGTTCATAGTTACACCACCCGATTTTTCATAATCACCTTTCCAGGAAACACCGTACCACTTACCTCTCGGTGTTATATAAGTAAGATCAATATCATATTTATGATGCATAGGCTCAGTATCAATTTTATTTTTTAGATCAATAATTGTCTGGTGAGTTCTTAGCTGCAAAACGGTATTAATTTTTCCTTTGTTTAATTCATGCTCCAGATCAGAAAGAGCATCAAGATTCCAAGGTTTTATTACAAGTGGTTTTTCGCATATTGCATTTGCCCCCATTCTTAAAGCAAATCTGATATGTGAATCGTGTAAATAGTTTGGAGAACATATACTTATATAATGTATCTCCTCTCCTGAAGCCTGACGTCTTAATTTTTCAATATGTCTTTCAAATCTTTCAAATTCCGTAAAAAATGATGCCTCAGGGAAATACCTATCTAATATTCCTACGGAGTCCTTGGGATCTAAGGCTGCAACTAATTTATTTCCTGTATCTTTTATTGCCTGTAAATGACGAGGCGCGATATAACCTCCAACGCCAATTAGTGCAAAGTTTTTTGGTATTTCACTTTCCATGTGTACATAATAACATAATGGTAATAAACTCGACACATCAACCTAAAATTCATATAATATGAGCTGTGCTAAAAGATAAATCCATCGCTGTTGTAATTCCTGCTTACAATGAAGAGAAACAAATAAAAAACGTAATAGAAACCATTCCGGATTTTGTTGATTTTATTATTGTTATAAACGACAAATCTACCGATAAAACAGAAAAAATAGTGATGGGTATTATAAAAAGTGAAAAGAGAGATGATTATATTTCTAAAGATACTTTTGTTAAGAACGCAAACAATAATAAAAATAACAAATATAATCATGCTGAAAATATACTTGAAACAATCAGATCAAAAGAGGAGGCTCAATACACACCTCACAAAATTGTAACAAAAGAATCATCAAGAATAATACTCATTAATCATCTTGTAAATTCTCATATTGGAGCTGCTTTAGCCTCCGGATATAGGTGGTGCAGAGATCACAATATTGATTGCACTGCTATCATGGCTGGGGATGGACAAATGGATCCTGTGGAATTAAAGAATATTTGTATACCTATAGTTGAAGGTGAGGTAGATTATGTAAAAGCTAATCGACTCAAACACAGGTCTGCTTTTTTTGTTATTCCAAAAATTAGATTTTTCGGTAATTCCATTCTTTCTCTATTTACAAAAATAGCTAGCGGATATTGGAGAGTATCGGATACACAAACCGGTTTCACTGCCATAAGCCTGCAGGCATTAAAAGCTATTAGAATCCACAAAATATACAAAAATTATGGTTGCCCAAATGATATTTTAGTAAAACTAAATATTGCATATTGTACTATAAAGGAAATTGAGAGTAAGCCAATATATAATATCGGAGAAAAATCAAAAATGAACGAGCTTGCTGTTGTGCCAAAAATAAGCTGGTTATTATTTAAATTATTTTGGACAAGACTTTATGTAAAGTATCTTTTTAGAGATTTTCATCCGTTATTTCTTTTGTACCATCTTGCCTTTTTCTTATTACTTATTGATATTAGATTTTTATACATTGCGTTAATTTCGTTAGAGCCTCATACACTTATTTCATTACCTAATCAGATTGCCTTTATATTTTTGACTATCACTGGATTTCAGTCTTTATTTTTTGCAATGTGGATGGATATGATGGATAACGAGAGGTTGCAAAAATAATTATGCGTATTTTATTTGATATTAATCATCCTGCCCATGTACATTTATTCAAAAATTTTATTTTCTACCTAAATAAAAATGGTCATAAAATCACCGTTACCGCCAGAGATAAAGATTTAACCAGATATCTTCTTGAATATTATAAAATTACTAATATATGCC
>MEUV01000040.1:6524-7277 GCA_001772575.1 candidate division WWE3 bacterium RBG_19FT_COMBO_34_6
TCGTAAACTTAAATTTGATGTCTCGTTTGGTACTTCGGTCAGTATTGCTCACTTGAATAAATTATTTGGTGTCAAATCTTATTGTTTCTCTGATGATGATGACTACTATATCCCATATTTTACTTACCTTACTTACCCTTTTACAACAAAAATATTTAATCCCAAAGGAACTAAATTTATAAAGTGGAAAGATAAGCGTGTATTATATGATTCTTATCAAAAGCTCGCGTACCTTCATCCTAACAATTTCAAACCTAATAAAGAAATTTTAGAAAAATATAACTTAAAACCCTATAAGTACATTATCATCAGGTATAGTGCTCTAAATGCGCATCATGATAAATATGCAAAAGGACTTGGTGTTGATTTAACAAAAAAATTAAATAAAAAATTGGCACAATACAAAATTATTTCTTCAAAAGAAAATGTTAATAGCGAGATAAAGCCTGAAGATATGCATCAGATACTCTCATTTGCTAAACTTCTTATTACGGATTCGCAATCAATGTCGGTGGAAGCCTCGGTATTGGGTATACCAAATATTAGGTTCAGTAGCTTTTCTAATAAGATTTCCTGCCTACAGGAATTAGAGATGAAATATAACTTAACCTATTCATTTTTAACTGATCAGGAGAAGAATTTACTTGATAAAATAGATGAATTTATTAACATGGATGATTTAAATAAAATTTGGCAAGCTAAAAGAGAAATTATGTTAAAAGATAAGGTTGACTTTACTCAATGGTTAATAAA
>MEUV01000040.1:7393-9288 GCA_001772575.1 candidate division WWE3 bacterium RBG_19FT_COMBO_34_6
TGTTAATTCCGGTCAGCATTATGATTTTAATATGTCTGATATCTTTTTTAAATCACTTAAGATTAAAAAACCAGATTATAATCTTAAAATTGGTTCAGGAAAACATGGCGAGATGACAGGAAAAATTATGACTGAATTTGAAAAAGTAGTTGAGAAAGAAAAACCGGATTTAATTCTGGTTTATGGGGATACAAATACAACACTGGCAGGTGCACTTGTAGCTGCAAAATCAAAAATTAAACTAGCGCATGTTGAGGCAGGTCTTAGGATGTTTCCAAAAACAATGCCAGAAGAAATAAATAGAGTTCTTACAGATAGAATTTCAGATTATCTTTTTTGTCCTACAAAAGAATGTGTGAATAATCTTAAAAAAGAAGGGATAACAAAAAATGTATTTTTTACGGGTGATGTAATGTACGATCTATTTTTACACACAAAAAAGAATTTTACTTTTGATACTTATAAGAAATTAAAATTAACGGAAAATGATTTCGTTATCCTTACACTGCACCGTGATTATAATGTCGATGACAAAAAAAGATTAATGGTCATAGTTAAGGAGTTATACAAAATTTCAAAAAAAATCAAAATAATATTTCCTATACATCCAAGAACTCAAAAAAGAGTAAACGAATTTAAATTAAATCAATACTTTGAGAACATCATTTGTATTGAACCTTTGGATTATCCGGAATTAATGGGATTAGTATTAAAATCCTGGAAAATCATTACCGATAGTGGTGGCTTACAAAAAGAAAGTTATTTCGCCGGAAAGCACAGTGTAGTTATTATGTATGATGCGGGATGGCGTGAATTAACAGATTCTAAATATAACATTCTTTCTACACCGGAAGATCTTTATCAAAATGTTTATAAAAAAAATCCACCGTGTGTAAATAGCGGTATATTTGGTTATGGTGACGCGGGAAAGAAGATAGTTAGAATTATAAAAGAAGTTAAATAGAATAAACAATGCCATATCAAGATAATAAAAAAATATTATTTATAGTGCATAACTATAATAATTTCCAGAAAGATCAAATAGAGTGTGTATCTTCTTATTTTAAAGAAGTTTATGTACTAATAAGGTTTAATCCCATCTTTAGATTTATTAATTATCTATCAAGAGAAAAATTTAAAAAATATAATAAAGCATATTCTATTGATCTAACTGGGATACCTAATAATATTAAAATTTATGAGACTCCGGTAATTTATCTTCCTTTTGGTATTTTTTACAAATTACTAGGTAAATGGCACCTTAATTCTGCGCTAAGAATAATAAATAAATATAAATTAGAGTTTGATCTTATACATGGGCATTTTATTTGGTCTTCAGGGTATGTTGCCACAAGATTAGGTCAAATCTACAGCAAACCTAGTATAGTTACTGCGCACGGTTATGATGTCTATTCTTTACCATTTAAATCTTTTGCTTGGAAAAATAAAATAATAGAAATACTAGATAGAGCCAGTGCTATTACAACTCCGAGTAAAAGTAATTTTAGTATTATAAAAAAATTAACTAAAAATAATAACGTTGGTGTGGTGTCAAATGGTTATGATAAAAATATTTTTTATCCAAAAGATAAAAATGAATGTAGAAAAAAACTTAATCTATCACAAAAATCCAAAATAATAATAAGTGTAGGAAATCTTGAAAAAATCAAAGGACATGTTTATTTAATTAATGCATGTAAGAAGTTGATAGAAAAATATCCAAATCTAAAATGTTTCATTATTGGAGATGGTTTATTAAAAAATTATATCAACCAAAAGATTATAGAAAACAAATTAGAAGATATAGTTATATTACCCGGTATGAAAAGTCATCGCGAATTACCTGATTGGTTAAATTCTGCTGACTTATTTGTAACTTCCAGCATTAGAGAGAG
>MEUV01000040.1:9318-13006 GCA_001772575.1 candidate division WWE3 bacterium RBG_19FT_COMBO_34_6
GTGCGGAATACCTGTGGTTGCAACAAAAAATGGAGGTAGTGAAGAAATAATACAGAGTGATGAGGTAGGTTTTTTATGTGAAGTAAAAAATGATAAAGATCTATCCAATAAAATTGCTTTATCATTAAAAAAAGAATGGGATAGGAAAAATATAGTAAAATATGCTAATCAGTATTCTTATGAACAAATCAAAGATAAATACCAATATATTTACAGTGACCAAATAAACAATGAGGAAAAAAATAAATTCTAAATATATAAAAATTAAAGATATTATCTTAGGAAATCCAGATAAATCAGCAATAATAATAATTGTTGCTTCATTTGTTTTTATATTTATCTTAAGTCTATTTAGATTTGTTTTGTATGATGAAAGACTTTATCTGCATGAAACGTCTCTTATAGCTAAACTCCTTGGATCAGGAGTATGGTTTGGGGACTACGCTGTTGGAGTTCATGGATTCTTATTTAAGCTACCCGTAGCAGTATTATTTTTGTTATCCGGACCATCAGTATTTATTGCCACTTTTTTTCATGTAATTTTAGCTACTATTTCCGCATATATTTTTTACAAAATTTTAAGAAATAATCTAAATCTTAGAGGATGGGCGATACTTGGTCTTATTTTATTTGTTACAAATTATAGTTTTATAAGTTGGTCTATTACTTTTCATAGAGAAACACCCGTTATATTTGCTTTATTGCTATTTATCAAAAGTTTACTAGATAAAAAAAGTAATTTTTTCTTATCCTTGACTTTACTTCTAATTTTAGATGCAAAAGAGTATATATTTTATGTTTTAGTACCCACATTAACCTTATGGATCTTATTTATTGAACTTCAAAATAAAAAAATATTAATAAGTAAAAAGTTACTTAATCTTATACAAAAATTATTTGTTCTTTTTATACCATCCCTAATATATTTAAGTTTATCTTTTTTTACTTCTCTAATACCTATTAATATGTTTAACGCGTCCTTACTGGGCTTAACAGAAGATAGTATTTCTTATCAATTAAAGCATATAAGTACTAGTAATTATGCGACGAGAGAGCCGGCAATAAGTTTTAAACAATTAGAATTACTAAAAGATATAGATGGTATAAACAAAGTTCAATCTGTGATAGTAAGATCTGTACAATTTATGTTAGGGTATACTGAAAAATTATTTTATTTATCAAATTTTTCTTTTCAAAGTATTCCATTTGTAATATTAATACCCTCAATAATCTTCTCCATAATAATGTTTTTGAAATGGAAAAAAGAATTTAATTATCATTTTATTTTTTTGTCTATCTTTTTATGGGAATTTATGGGAATTTATTTTATAAAAATATCCCATCAAAGATATCTTTACCCGGTAATACCTATTCTTTTAATATTTTTTATTTATTTTCTTAAAAACTTATATGAAAATAATATAAAAGATAAGCAATTAAAATATATTTTTGTTATCTTAAGTATTTTAATTCTAATTTTTGCTATTTATCCAAATAATAATTTTTTTAAAAAAATATTTGAATTAATTGCTAGTATAATCTTTCTTTCACAGATTTATTTATATTCCAGATTAAAAAAAAGAATATTTATAGTATTTTCTCTGCTTTCTATTTCGATATTCACGTTATTTGTCACCCTAGTAGCATCTGCTTTTAACAATCAGCTATATAATAGTATTATTTGGGGTAATCACGGAGAAACATGCAAAATATCAGAGTTATTTCAACCAAAAGATATTATTTATGTGAATGGAACAGGCATAGAAAATAATAAATGGATGTATATGATCAAATTTTTTAGACAAGATCCGTCTTTAGAAAAAGAATGGCATTGGGTTCTTGTAAATAATCTTCCTAAAAAGAAATTATTAAAAGAGTTTTGTTGTCAAAATACTTTTGTGGGAGATGAATGGAATAATATATCTGAATTTAAAAAGTTTATAAAAAATAATAATATAGAAAAAATTGTTATGGTCAAATCTACAATCCCAAGTGTTTTGTTTTATAATCAAGAATTAATAGATCAGCTAATGGTTCAAAATTGGTTAAATCTAGATGATGTTAAGAGTTTAAAAAATAAGGAAGTTTATATATTTATTAATAATGGTAATTCCATAGATGAAAAAAGATAAAGTTTTAATTTTAACCGCCCTACCTTTTAAAATAAATGGTAATCAAAGTCTACCTAGATTTATTAAAATGTTTTTGGATAAAGATTTTACAACAAATCTGTATACAAGTGCTATTAGTAAGAATATTTTGAATGATCCAAATTTTGAAATTGTATCAATTCCCAGTTTACATGAATGGTTATTAAACATAAAAAAAACAAAAAATATACCCAAAAAATTAAATCAAACAACAAATATGAAACAAAATAAATTTTTTAAAATTAAATCTGATGATGTTCTTCCTCCATTCGGTGCATTAAACATTAAAACTGCAGTATCTAAATGGTTTCTATTTATAATTTATATAATTGATAACTTATTATTATTTCTTTATCTGTTAATTCTTAAAAATAAATTTATTAAGTCATTTGATTTGATCATCGGTTACGAATGCGGGTATACACATGCAGCAAAACTTCTATCAAAAATATTTCATAAAAAATATATAAGTAAGTATCAAGGAACTGTATTAAAATCTGTTAGTCATAATCTCACAACAGCTAGAATTTTTTTCCCATATAATTATTTTGGAATTAACAAATCTGACCTATGCATAATGGTAGATGATGGAACAGATGGGGAGTTTTATGCCCGTGCGAGAGGATGCAAAAATATATATTTTCAACCACACGGTGTCGCTACGGAAGTTTACGACAATATAGACAAAAAACTATTTGATTTTACAGATTACGAGAATAAATTTATTATTTTTAATAACGCAAGTGGTAGCAACTGGAAAAGAGTTGATCGGATCGTTAGATCTTTACAGTATCTACCTTCCGAGATTAAAAATAAAATCATAATATTATCTACGTATAATGGGCCAGATAAACAAGAACTTAATTGGTATACACAACAAATAAAGGTTGATTCTTGCGTAGAATTTTTAGAAAACATAGATTATATTACTTCAAATTTTTTAATTAGAAATTCAAATTTACTAATTATGACAAATGACATGAGCAACCTAGGAAATCCCGTGCTAGAAGCCATTTATTTCGGAATACCAATTATCTCAATAGACGATGGAAGTTTAAATAAATATATCGCTAATGGAAAAAATGCAATTTTGATTAATCTAGATAAAAATTTTGATATAAATATGGCAGATGCTATTACAAAATGCGTATCAGACACAAAATTTTATAACAGTCTTAAAGAGAATTCGAAAAATAATAATAGTGTATTTTCTTTATCAGATCAACAAAAGAAAGAGTACGCTCGAATCGTAAAGGTGATAAATTCTCATGATTAAATCAATAATAAAAAAAATTAAAAATAAATATTTTTCGTATAGTCAATTTAAAAAAAATGTATTAGTTCTTCTAAGTGGCACTCTAATAAGTCAAATAATTAACTTTTTACTTGCTCCAATATTAAGTAGGCTATACACTCCAGAACAATTTGGAAATTTAGCATTATTTATTTCAATTACGGCGATTTTATCCTTAATCTCCACGGGTCAGTATGAACTTGCTATTACTCTTCCAAAAGAAAAAAAGGATTCAGTTAATATC
>MEUV01000041.1:0-6654 GCA_001772575.1 candidate division WWE3 bacterium RBG_19FT_COMBO_34_6
ATTTTTTATTTTTGAAAGATACATAGATGTCATCAATAAAATAGGTAAAAATAGTTCGATAGAGTAGCGGTCAATTTTTTTTGATGACAAAGAAAGTGATATAAAAAAGACTATAAAATAAAAAAATATCTGTAAAAATTCACTTTTAAAAATAGTCCTTTTAGTTTTCATATAATGTAAAAGGGTAAATATAAAAATTAATGATATGATCGGAGATAATTTATAAATAAGGATATTTGGATAAAAAGAAAAATTATTTATAACGGTTAAAGGATCAGAATTATTTGAAATATTTGTATTATTACCGATAGTAATAAGTATTTTTTTAAATACAAATTCAGGATTTGTCCAAAGTGCAGGAAATAGCATTAATATTGTTATTGTAAATACCAGAACTAATAATAATGTGTCAATAAAGAAATTATAATGTGATCTCTTATTAATATTCGTATAATTTTTTAGAAAAATAAGAATTATAATCGGAGCGAATGCGATCAAACCTGTAACTTTTGATAGTACGGAAAATCCTAAAAATATTGCAGTTAATATAATGTATTTTTTCCCAATATTTGTGGTATCGAAACTGTTCTTATACCAGTAAACAATAGTTAGAAATGCGGAAAAGGAAAAATATGTTTCTAATGAAGTAAGGTGAAACCACCTGTCTATGCCGGCCATATATGGTTCCAGAGAGATGAGCACACCGAATATCACCGCTACTTTTAAGTTGAATATTTTCGTAGTAATAAATATTTGATATAAAAATAATAAATATAGGACTAGTACTAAAGTTATTTTGGTTATCGTATGCATATAGGTGAAGAAAATATAGTTATCTAAATACCAACGGTTCATCCCAAAATTTTTTTGGATCACTAATGTGGTACTTTCTACAATTGATCTCATCCACATCAGAGTAACGCCGGGTTGGTAGTTTTGGTAGGTTTCCTGAAAATTACCTTTTTTGAGAGCTTCTAAGAAATTTGAACTTCTTTTATACCACAACGGACCATCAGAATTTAAAATATCAGTCCCAAGTCCGGTTAAGCGGATTGATAAATAAAAAAAAGTTAAGATGACAAAAATAAATAATATTTTTTTATCAATTTTTTTTACTTTATCTTGCATCAAGTAAATAATAACATTTCTTTTTTTAGGATTTTAAAAAATAATATTAAAAATACTGGTCGGGGTGGGCGGACTTGAACCGCCGGCCTCACGGTCCCGAACCATGCGCTCTAGCCAACTGAGCTACACCCCGTAAACGTTTTCATTATACAGTATATGTTGCTATAATACAGGAAAATAAAGGAGGAAGACATGACCGTTAGTGATGATTCCGATGTAATTGCCGAAATAATGACCTATTTGGAAGAGCACCCTCAGGCAACATTTAGCGAGATCGTAGTTGTTTTTGAGGACCGTTATACCAGCGCACAAATTATGAGAGCATGGGGGAAGATAATAGATCCTTATCTTGATGCTTAACCTAAAAATCAAAAGGAGGTTATGTGGCAAGAGATTATGCAGATCATACAGCAATTCTTTACTTTGAGATGACCGACTTTCTTGCTCTTAATCCATTGGCAACATTGGACGATGCTTACAATTATTTTGAAAAATATTATAAAGATGTAGAAATTATGAATGCATGGAGCAAGATGTTTTATCCGTGTGAGGAAGATTTTGATGATTAGAAGTATAGGTTATAGCCCCAAAATGTTATTTTAACTTTTGGGGTTATTTTTATAGTATTATTAAATTAAATGAAAAAGAATATTTTTATCCCGTTAATTATTATTTTTGCAGTATGTTTTACATTATTTTTATATAAATCTTTTCATATAACTAAAATATCTACGGTGCCGCTTCCTAGTGGTGCCGACGCTGTGTATACAACATTTGAGTTGATCAATGAAAAAAGATTGGATGACGCCTTGAGCATGTTTCATCCGGATCTGATAAATGAGGGTAACCGTGAGAGTTGGAAACAGAATCTAAAGATAATAGAATCCATCGAAATAATCAGCATAGAGCCTTCTGACAGGAAAAATTGGGCAGAGGACGAGCAGGTCTATAAAGTAGAAATGTCGGCAATTGTTTCCGGTACTGCTAAAGATGCGGCTATTCCAAATTACGGTTGGAATGAGGGTATAGACACAAAATGGATAGTACTTAAAAAGGACGGGAATTTATGGAAAATTGTTGAGATCGCCACCGGGCCTTAATTATCCAAGAAATATAATTTATGTTTTAATTTATACATTATGATTTTTGATATTATCCTGATCATTTTATCTTTTATTCTACTTTGGCTGGGAGCCGGAATGTCAATTAACGGGGTGGAGAAGCTGTCCAAAAGATTAAAAATATCCTCATTTGTAGTATCATTTTTTGTTTTGGGGATACTCACATCCTTAAGTGAGATCTCCGTTGCTTATTTTTCTTTGGCCAATAAAGTCCCTGAAATGTCAGCAGGTAATTTGATCGGGGCATCCGTAGTTTTGACTTTATTTATAATCCCACTTTATGCAATTTTAAATAACGGGGTAAAGATCGATGACCGTTACGGTCCGATAAATTATGATGTGGCTTACTTTACCATCGCTCTTCCTGCCCTGTTGTTGCTGGATAAAAAAATAGATTTTTTTGATCTACTGGTAATTATTTGTGCCTTGATTATTTTTTCTTATACTCTAAAGCACAAAAGCAGGTTATTAGAAAAGATCGAGCATGCCATCATTATTGACAGAACCGATGTAGTTAAAGAGTTATTAAAGATTATTTTTGGAACGGTTTTGATTTTATTATCAAGTAAGTTTTTGGTGGATATGGGTTTGGAGTACTCTCAAAAGCTTGGTACATCAACCTTTTTAATAGGTCTTTTTATGCTGTCCATCGGGACAAATTTACCCGAAATTTCCATACTTGTTAAAGCTTTTCTAAGAAAAGAAAAAAATATTGCTCTTGGGGATTTTATAGGATCAGGGATAATCAATTGTGTTATTTTGATCGTACTGGCTTTTTTTAATCATAGGGAAATTATTATAAATAACGGATTAAAATATAATGTATTTATGCTGCCGCTGGGGGCGTTGCTGTTTTTGTTCTTTTCGCGTAATAGAAAGTTGGAAAGAGACGAGGGGATTATTCTTATTGTCATGTACATCATATTTGTTGTCGGTGAGTTTATGAATTTTGAGTTTTTGATCATTTAAAATATAAATAATTGTAAAGATAAATTCAAGTCATATAATTAATATATGGAATCTGAAAGTAAGAATAACGAGGTTACCCCAAAATCAGATAATATTTTGGACCCTACAATTTTTGGTAAGGAAAAAAAGCATAAACATCCGAGAACTGCAATTTTGTTGTTGATCTTAGTTTTATCACTTCTTGTAATTCTCACCCTAGCTTTAATAGATTCTACTATCGTTAATATGTCGGATCTTTTGGTTTTTTATTTACGAGGAGGCAAAGTAGTTAATCCGGTAATTAATGTAGTACCCAATACGGTCAATATAACCGGAGATGCAAAACTCAACTCAAAAACCGGTAATCAGGATAGTAGCTGCGAAAGTTTGAAAAAATATGAGAACAAGACAGACCTAAATATTATAGGTAGAGAAGTCGTCAAAGATGAGAATGAAAAAATAATTTTAAATTTGATAAGTACACGTACTATGGATCTTCCCGATGGCCAGCAGGGTAAAATTGTTGCATTTGATATAGATTCCAAAAATAACAAAATAGCCTATATTTTAGGAGTAGATCCTATAGATAAGAATGAGTATATATTTGAAAACAGGGTAGTATATATCTCGGACCTTTTAGACGGGTCAACAACCAAAGTATACGAAACCGAGGATATATTAGGTGAGAGTCCAGATAGATCGGATGGCTTAACAGCCATTGGATTTTCAGATGACGGGGATGTTTTGGCAGTTACGACTTTTGATAGGATATATTCTTATAATATTTCAGATAAAGATTTGTCATTACTTCACGAATATACAACAGGAAGATCGGGTCCGGGATATTCGGCATATACAAATCCGGTTTTTTCTCCGGATAATAATTATCTTTTGATAACAGAAGGCCATTATGAAGGATTTACGGATATGGTTTTTGATATAAATAAAGAGGAATTTTTGGATATTACCTTCGGCGGATATGTTTTAGGGACAGATGCTGTGGGTTGGTATGGGAATAGGCTTATTGTTCATGAGTACGGGGAGTTTGATACGGGGAATTTTACGGAGGATTCAAAAGCATATTTTATTGACCCGCAAAATCCATTTGAGAAAGAAAGTGTATGGGAATCCAAAGATGGAGGTAATCAATCTCTTTATATATCCGGAGATCATCTTTATTATAGTTATGAAACAAGTAAGACCGGTGGCGAGTATGCCTGTAATAACATTAAGATGAAATATGAGATTACTTCCCAATTTAGTAATCTGTCCAGATTAAATCTAAAAACCGGGGAAGATAAAAAAATCTTAACTATTGATTCAACAGAGTCTTCCGGTGTGGATGCTCCTAATTATGAACTTTTTGTATATGGAAGCTACTATTTAAAAGGTGTGGAGCAGCTGTTAATGGAGATCAGGCATGACGGCAAAGAACCTATTTACCGTGTAGGAAAAAGCGAACCGTACGGTGTGATAGAACTTGTAATATAAATACACTTTTTAATTGACCATCTCCGCAATGTATACTAAAATCAATAAAATCTAAATTAAGATTTTTATCCCATTACAATGGAGAGTAGAGATGAGCAAGTTAGTTGAGCAATTTATAAAAGGTAAATTGTACGCAAAAGTATATTGTCAGGGTTATTTTGATATATTCTTTCCTCTTGAGAGTACATCCGGACAACAATCCGTAAAATGTAAACACATTATTTTGTATTACGAAAAACAAGGATATTATTCTTTGGGGACAGCTTTCCGTAACCCTGAAGATAACTCAGATAACGGTTCATATTTTTACCGCCGGGTGACAGATGCGGATTTGATAAAAGTATTCAGGAATTGGGCAAAATCAGGATCTCATTTACCGTTTGAAAATTTTCTTGAGAGCCTGCAAAGAAACAATTTTTTAAATGACGCATCAATAGAGGAATTTAGCCGTATCAAAAGAATTGCCACGCGATTTGCAAGTTAGAAACATAAGCTTTCATATCTATTTGATAAACAATTAAGATATGGGAGCTTTTTTTCTATATAATTTACTCAATGAAAATTTATCTTGATATAGACGAAACAATACTTAGAAATGATTTGAAAGTAACAGAACACGGTTGGGTATTTGCCGGGGGTCCCGCAGCTCATCTTAAAGAATTTCTCAAAAATATATTAAAACGTCATGATGTTTATTGGCTTACCACTCATTGCGACGGGGACCCGTCAGTACCGGTACTTTATTTATCCAAGTTTTTTGATGAGGAATTGATGCAGCTTATTATAAAGATCAAACCTACAAGATGGAAAAATATGAAGGTTGAGGCAATTAATTTGGATGAAGATTTTTTGTGGTTCGATGATTGTCTATTTGATACGGAAAAAAAGATATTGGAAAATGCCGGAAAATTAAAAAGTCACGTAATGGTAAATCTTGATAAAAATCCTGATTTTTATAAGGATTTTTTGGGGGCTTGATTCTTATCCTATAGTATTGTATAATTATTATACTTTTTAATCAAAACAAATGGTCAAACAGAGGAGAACAACCATGTGTACATCTTTTAATAAGGGATTTTTATACGTACGTATTCATGATGGCGAGATACAAAATTTCTTTTATCCGGAAGAACAGGTTAATATCGGTTACTCTGATTTCAAATGTAAGCATATCGCACGTATTAGAGACGGAGCCGGGGAACCTGATAACGGTACACATTATGATTTAGCACGACACGGTGACCGCTCAGGATCAGGCATGCTTATTGAATTTAGGAGAGCTACCGATACTGACATAAATGAGCTTCTTAAGGTTTGGGTAAGCAGGGTTGCTATAAAGGATTGGATCAAAGAGGTACAAAAATATAATCCTGAACTCTTAAACTGTGAAAAGGAACGTATTGCCAGAATTACTAAAGCTCATTAATCATTTAGGTGCAAATTTTTATAAGCCCTTTTGTTTATTTTGGTTCACACCAATTGTAAATAAGAGGGCTTTTCTATTAATATTAAAACAAATAAAAATAACTACCTCTTAGCTTTATTGTAAATAATTATCTTTCTATGCCTCCCCATTCAACAAGTGTAAATCCTGTTCGATCGGGGATTTGGGGATAAATAAATGAAGGCACCTCCTGATAATATTTAAGAGGTTTATATTCCATTAATATTCTTATGACAGTTTGAGGTTTAGGCCTTACTACCAAAGGAGCATAAAAATTAATCACGTCATTACCATGGAAAGTTATGAAGTAGTAAGGTGACTTATCTAAGGAATCGGACCATGCGTCAATGAAATCTTCGGATTCCCGTTCATTTAGGCCTAATTTTAATAATATTTCGCTTAACATATCATTTATATCCTCTTTTTTTATTACAAAACCGTCATTTCTTTTTGGCAGGAAATTTAAAGTGCCTTCCCAGAAAAGATAAGGATACGATCTGTTATCAGAAAGATCTACAATCT
>MEUV01000041.1:6685-8145 GCA_001772575.1 candidate division WWE3 bacterium RBG_19FT_COMBO_34_6
GATTTACTTTTTGAGTATCCAAACTTACATTAATTTCTGATTCTTTTTGAGGATATAGATAAATTATAGGCTCGCATGCATAGGGAGGAACAAATTCTCTGTTGGTAAGTCTCACTAGTCTATCAAAATCATCTTTAAAAAATAGTACGGGGTGCTTTGCTACAAAATTTTCGTATGTTATTAATGAAGGATTTGTACCATCCACGGGCATTATCTGGGCAATTTCGGAGTAGTGTTTTTTATATTTATCATAAAAATATTTAAGATATTGATTGTCGGTATTATTAAAAAAGTAGACTTTTTTATCAGTATTAGTAAATGTTCCGACTTCCTTAAGATCTTCAGGAGAAACCACACCCGGATTTGAAATGCTTATATAATCAGCATCGTTTCCGCTGCAACCGTTCCTGGTTATAGAATAATAATCACCCTCAAACTCTATGATATTAAAAAATACTCCGTTGATATTTATTTCTCCCGTAACTTCTGCAGGAATATATTTGAAGATAAAAAATGTTCCGTCAGGGTTAAATCTAAAAAATCCATTACTAAAAAAACATTCTTCATCATAGCAACCATAAATTCCGTCCCCCCAAGCGCCCGTAGTATGATAAGGACTCTCTTCTCCGCCATAAAAAGGTTCCTGAGGACTAAATTCGGTTTTTGTTGTGTAAATATCCCCTAATATAGGATTATTAAACAGAAGATATAACTTATCATTAACAACACCTTCTTCCTGCCCGACTTTCTCTATTTTTGCATTGTAATAATCAGTTTTATTAGGAGCATGTAGATCCTTTATTATAAGTTTACTGTTTAGTGAAAATGACCACTCCTTGTCTAGTGCCGGGTTGTAATTCCATTGGCTGATATCATCCATCTCTGATATTTGGGAAAGAAGAATTAGTTTATTATCTTTTTTTAGATATCTGACAAAAATAGGCATTCCGCAGCTTGGCCCTTTGCACGGTCCGGCGGTAGTGTTAAATATTCCTTTTATTACTTCGTAGTCTTTATAATCCCCGCCTGTAATTGTTCCGACCTTATAAAATTTATAAGTCGTCTCGCTTTCATTAAATTCCTTGATTAATTTTGGTGTCTGATATATTACAAGTTCTGAATTTATTATTTCCAGCGATTCGCCGCTGTTATTTGTAGGTACTTCTTCTTGATTTGTTTTTATTTTTTCATTAATTACTTTGTAAATATTTCCGGGAGTATTATTGGATTTAACCGGAGCTTTTTTGGTAAACTCGTTTGGAATTTTATAAACGGCAAAACCACATAAAGCAATAATTGCCGTGATTAAAAGAATAATTATAATAAAAGAAAATCCTTTAGATCTCACAATTAAAGTATATCAAATCAACTACTTAACCAAATAGATAATATTTGCAATTTTTTTCAAGATAAGGTATTACTGTCTTAACCGGAGTTAGTTTTTTATAAGTCATATGCTA
>MEUV01000041.1:8170-11426 GCA_001772575.1 candidate division WWE3 bacterium RBG_19FT_COMBO_34_6
GATTATTTTTAAGATTCTGACGTTTTGGATATTTAAATTGACTGTGGAAGGTAAGGAGAATCTGCCGGAAAAAGGTCCGGTAATAGTGTGTGCAAATCATAACGATTACTTGGATTCACCAATTATATTATTCTCATTAGGCAAGGATATATGGGGGATTGCCGGGTCAAACTACCGTTATAATCCTATGGTTTTTTTATATAGAATGCTGGGTAGGGTAATTTTTATCAGAAGAGGAGAGTCTGACCGAGTTGCCATAAAAAAAGCATTAGAAGTGTTGAAAAAAGGTTATTATCTTGGCATGGCACCTGAAGGTACGCGCAGCAAAACCGGCAAGTTAGCCAGAGGTAAACCCGGTCCTGCTTATTTGGCAGGTTTAACCGATGCATGGATAGTACCTGTGGGAATTATTGGTTCAAAAGGAGCTTTCAAGAATATTTTCCGAAAACGGACAAAGATCAAAGTAATTATAGGAAAACCATTTAAACTTTCAAAAGTTGATGATCCTAATCCCGGAAAAAAATGGCAATATCTGACGGATACCCGGATCATGCCGGCTATTGCCGAATTGCTACCAACTGACATGCGCGGAGTTTATGAATAGTTTTTAATAAAGGGTTGATTCAAAAAAAATACCGGAGTAAGTTTATGAAATTATCACAAATTTACTCCGGTTTATTATTAATTTATTCTATTTTGTTACGGGTCCCAGATCATCGGTATTGTAACCCGGAAAGTTATTCCATTTAGTTTGAATTGCCCGGACAGCTCGTGATGGGTTGCTAACCATGGAGCTTGTCCATTGGGATACCATTGATTTGCTACCATTTCGTTTTCCGGTATAGGGTAATCCCTATAAGAATGCGGACTATCCAGCCGATAGATAATATCCGTACCGGGAAATTCAACCAGTTTATTGCCCTGAGGGTCTTCCCACCATGAATTCACGACCTCACCCCAGTTAAAATGCAATTCAGCATGGCTGATACCTGTGGCAGTAAAACAATACTTTTCATCAGTATCACTCGGATTTGCGCTTTTTACATGTAAAAGATACGGGCATTCCAATGCATCTGTTTTAAAGACAATAGGTAGGTAAATCTGATTTTTTTGTGTAGTAAAAAACCAGGTTTCAAAGTAGGTAGCCGGACCTATATTTTCGGGCCACAACCTCGCGTTTACTTCCACATCAAAACGGTACTCTTTCCCATCCCTTGGAGCAGCCCAATTGATCTGCGTTTGTATTGCCTGTGTAAGACTTGGAATGCCGGTTATATCAAAAGCATAAGCTTTGATAAGTTGCATGGTTGCCGTGTCTCGTATGGCCAATAGTCCCCAGACTCTGTGTTGATGAGTTGGATCTACAGGATCACCAGGCCATACTGAGCCAATATCCATAAGCGCAGTGTTAAATAGCGGTGAGCTGCGTTCCTGGCAAAAAGACTTATTAACCTCTGCCACCTGGGTATTTACTCCCAGAGGACCGGCAAGCTCAGGATCAGGTACAATCAACCTGTGGGAACAAATTATACTTTCAATTCTCTGCTCAATTTGCGCATTACTTATATTACCTATGTTGTTAGCATCCAAGTCCCTTTCCTGCAGCCAGGTCTTTGCCTCTTCGACCGAATTAAATTCTTCTACATCAGAGGTACCTGCGCGAGCCTGAAAGCTTGTATAAAATACAAATCCTGCCAAAACAACAATTACAGTAAGTACCGGGATAATAAGGTATCTTTTCATTTTATCCTCTCTCTTTTATTTTTAAGATTTTATTGAAAAGCTTAATTATACTAACCAATATTATAGCATTTTATTGGTTATTTTAGTATATTGCAGCAATATTTGTTAGAATAAATTATCTAAGTTAAAAAGAATAAAAAATATAAAGGAGGAGGATCACAAGTGGAGGATAAACCGAATAAGGTTAGGAATTTTGCTGATCTGCACCCCCATCTGCTTAAAGTTACGCAAATGGCCGCAATATCTTCTGCAAGAGCAGCGGGGCATGGAGATAAACACCTTGCGGATCAAGCAGCTGTAACTTCAATGAGAGAACAACTAGCCGCAATTTCCTGGATCACGGCAGTAGTAAAAATAGGAGAAGGGGAAAGGGATGAGGCTCCGATGCTTTTTATCGGAGAAAAAATCGGATCAGGAAGCTTACAAATCGATATAGCAGTAGATCCCTTGGAAAATACTAATGCAACATCAAAATTAGGGCCAAATGCTCTTTGTGTACTTGCTGCAGCTCCGTCGGGAGGTTTAATCGCAGCCAGCGATGGGTATATGAATAAGCTGATCGTTGGCCCAAAAGTTGCCGGTAAAATAAGTATCAGAAATACTGTTGAGAAAAATATTGCCATTATAGCCAAAGCACTAAGAAGAGAGGTGGATGATCTGACAATTACTATTCTTGATCGGAAACCTCGTAATGAGGACTTGATAGACAGAGTAATAAAAACAGGTGCGCGTGCACAGGTGATACCAGACGGAGATCTTTTCCCCGGTGTTTTATCTTGTATTTCAGGAGCTAGCACACATGCTTTGATGGGTATTGGGGCTTCACCGGAAGGGGTAATATCAGCAGCAGCCGTTAAGCTTTTGGGTGGGGAAATGCAGGCGGTATTTTGGCCAAAAGACGACGATGACAAGATCAGGCTGACCAAGATGGGAATAGATCTTAATAAGGTTTACTTTCACAATGATCTGGCTTTGGGGAATGAGCTGATCTTTTGTGTTACTGCTGTTACCCAACTTGGATCGGCTACCAAAAGCATTTTGGATGGTGTAAGTTTTTTTGGAGGAGCTGCAATAACCAATAGCCTGGTGATAACAGCCGGAGTTATGCAGAAAATAAACACAATCCACATACTTGATCCAAAAGAGTTCGTGAGATCAAAAAGCGAGTACCGTTTATTTTAATAATAAGGATCTTTAATCCTAAGGTAGAAAATTGCTATTTTCTACCTTTTTTAGTAGTAGACCTAAGTAGACGATAATCGTGCCCATTTCATTATCGTGGATGTTATCCTATAGTGTTATAATACGTTTGGGTATTACCCGAATTACCTGAGGAGTTTAAATTACCGTCTCTTGAGTAATTTTTTCTAATTGGTACAATGCCCTACAAAAATTATTAACTTTTTGTGGGGCTTTTCTTTTTTCTATTGTAGAATTTAATTGTGAGAATCTACTTGGACGTAATAAAATTTAATTTTTTACAGGAGTTAGTTTATCCCATCGAGATAGTCGC
>MEUV01000041.1:11456-15693 GCA_001772575.1 candidate division WWE3 bacterium RBG_19FT_COMBO_34_6
CAAATGCCGATCTATTTGATTTCCGCCAAATATTATCCTATTTTTTGATTGCCGGTGGTGTTGAGGATCTGACTTTTACCTCAACCGGCGGCTGGGACCGTGACATTAGAAAAATGGTAAAAACAGGATTGCTTTCCAATTATCTGATAAAACCAATAAATATTTTAAGATTTTGGTTTACTTCTTTTGTAGGACGGCGTACAACAGTAAACTTGTACGGATTGCTGACTTTGCTTATTGGTATCTACATTTATCCGCCTTTGCATTTAAGTGCAGTACCTTTGTTTTTTATATCCTTGATATTAACAGCTATGACCGGAGCAGGTCTTAACCTGCTTGTAGGAATTATCGCGTTCTATTCACCCGAAGCCGGAAGCATCTCAAATGTTGTTGATCATATTACTAATGTTTTGTCAGGTCATCTTATCCCGTTAAATTATTTTCCTGTGATGATAAGAAATTTTGCGTTACTTTCTCCATTTCCGGTACTTACTTATTTTCCCGTAACTATACTTCAACAAGGTAGTTTCGATAAGGACACTTTTATAAAACTTGGTTTGTCATTTTTATGGGCCATGATTTTACTAACATTAGGTAATATAAGCTGGAAACGTGCTTTAAAAAATTATGATGGCGTAGGAATATAATGAACTTTACCATAAAAGATCATTTTAATTTATTGAAAGCCAATGCACTAAACTCATATAGAGTCCAGACCGCTTACTTTTTTGAGAATTGGGCTAGTCTTGCCTCTACACTTTTCTATGTACTGACAATGGTTCTTTTTGTAAAGATACTCTATTCAAATATAAAAACATTTGCCGGCTACACTGAGGCTGAAATGCTTTTTCTGATGCTTATAAGCCAATTAAATTTTTATGTCGATTGGTCTTGGAATACCAATAATATTATGTCACTGATCGAAAGTGTAAGAACCGGAGAAATGGATATAATACTATCCAAACCGCTACCTACATTATTTTATGTAACTTTTAGAGATATCATCTTGATCAATAGGGTAAAGGATGGTGTTCCGAATTTACTGATAATGGCATTTCTTGTTAAATGGTCAGAGATACATACTAATTGGATCTTGATACTAATTTCAATTGTAATTTTTATTTGCGGGCAGATTGCCTGGCATTGTTTCAGATTTATCTTTGCCTTACCGGTATTTTTTATCGGTCAAAGTTATAGTATCTATTCCATTTCGGGGACACTGGGAGAAACTCAAAATATCCCTTTGGAGGGTTTTAGAGGAAAATTAAGAGATATATTTGTGTCTGCCGTACCCTCACTTATTACAGCCCAGATGAGCGTATCGGTAATCCTTGGAAAATCCAATCCTATTACGATGCTGATAATTGCCATTGCAGTTGCATCAATTTTCTTGATACTTAAAAGTTTTGCGTGGATAATTTCATTGAAGAATTATTCTTCCGCATCGTCATAATATGAACAAAATAGTTGAAGTAAAAAATTTAAGCAGACAATTTAGAATAAGAACAAATAAAAACATTTTTACGGGTATTTTTGACCCAAAATATCAAATAATAAATGCAGTACAAGATGTTTCTTTTGATGTAAGTGAGGGGGAATCTTTAGCTTTTTTGGGTCCTAACGGTGCAGGCAAAACTACCACAACCAAAATGATGACAGGACTGATCTATCCCACATCCGGATCAGCTACGGTATTAGGGTATACACCTTCAGATAGGAGAAAAGATTTTCTGATGCAAATAGGTTTGGTCATGGGTAATAAATCCGGTCTATCCTGGGATCTGACAGGGGAGCAAAGTTTTGATTTTATCAGAAAAATTTATCATTTGGATGAAAAAAGATATAAAGAAACATTAAATAATCTTTGCGGATTATTAGATGTGAAAAACCACTTAAATAAGCAAGTCAGAAAGCTTTCTCTTGGCGAAAGAATGAAAATGGAACTGATAGGAGCAATATTGCACCAACCGAAAGTTTTATTTTTGGATGAGCCTACTATCGGGTTGGATATTACTTCAAAGAAGAATATCCGTAATTTCCTAAGAGATATCCAAAAAAATTCAAATATTACTTTGGTTTTAACCAGTCACGATATGGATGATGTAGAAAAGGTGTGCGACCGTGTTGTGGTAATAAATAAAGGGGTAAAGGTTTATGATGACCAACTGTCAAAATTAGTAAACGAATATAATAAAAAGAAGTTTATAAAGGTTTACTTTGAAACTATCCCGGGCAATTTGAATGACTACAACTATGCCAGGATCGAAAAAATTGACGGTGACATAGTTACATTTGAGGTTGAAAAAGAATTAGTATCAAAATTGATTGCTGAAATTGTCAGTAAAAATACACTTTTGGATATAGATATTATTGCAGTTCCTTTGGAAGAGATCATTGAGGATATTTTTAACAAATCCAATAAAATTTCTTCACTTACTTAATTTTTTATTAGAAAGGTATCAATTACTATGATTTTAAAAGAAAAAGATAAAGCATTGGATTTCAGTTTGCCTGACCAGGATGGAAAAATTCATAAATTATCCGATTACATAGGCTCCTGGGTACTTTTGTATTTTTATCCAAAAGATGATACGCCGGGATGTACCGTAGAAGCATGCTCTTTTAGAGATAATTTCCCTGATTTCAAAAAATTAAATATCACCATATTGGGGGTAAGCAAAGATTCTGTAGTTTCCCACCAAAAATTTATGCAAAAATATAAGCTTCCCTTTACCTTGTTGTCTGATAATGATGCTGCAGTTAATAAACTTTATGATGTTTGGAAACCCAAAAAATTTATGGGTAAGGAATTTTTGGGGACATTAAGAACTTCTTTTTTGATAGATCCAGAAGGTGAGATTGTCAAAATCTACGAAAAAGTAAAACCTAAAATCCACGCAACACAGGTCTTGGATGATCTCAAATTAATGCAATAACCTTAGCCAAAAACGAAGAATGGTCGGGGTGGCGGGACTCGAACCCACGGCCTCCAGTACCCCATACTGGCGCGCTAGCCAACTGCGCCACACCCCGATATAAATTGCACCTGCCAAATCTTTTGGCAAATGGTATTTTAGCCTAAATATCCTGCTTCTCAAAGCTTAATTTATAAAATGTTCTTGGTCTTCCATGCAGTAATTTTTTTGCCCAGGTGGAGTTACCGCTGTCTACATTGGGATTAAATCCTATTAATTTTAGATTCTCAAATTCATATTTGGGGATGATTTCTTTTTGGATAATGTCCTGGGATAATTCCGGTAAATTTAATCTTACTGTTTCCGAAGGTTCATGATCTTTGGCATAACCGAAAGTTATTTCCAAAATACCGTTTGGTTTTAATAAGTTCCTAAAACTTTGAATGATCTCACGTGAGGGGATGATGATTGCCTGCAGAAGTGATCCCCAGGGATAATTTACAAAGATCTTATCTATTTTGCCGTTTAGCTCAACCGGAAGTATTTCTATGGAGCCTAAGATCAAAAGGCAGTTGGTCATTTTTTTCCTGTTTATTTTTTTTGAAAATATTTCCAGCTGTTTTTGACTGGGATCAAGTCCGACCCACAAAATATATTTTTCCTCCAGTGCATTTTTATAAACAAACTTGCCGTCACCTGTTCCGATATCCAAATATACTTTTTGGAAATTTTTAATAATATTTTCAAATTCAAGATCTGTTATCTCCAATATCTTTTTGCCTTTTATTATTTTCACACTCTAATGATATGATATACCCGCTATGGATTCAAAAAACATATTACCGCTCTGGCAGCCGGTCGGTAATTCAACTAATCTTATTGCCCACAAAATATCAGAGAAATTAAAGGTAAAAACCTCACATACCGGAACAATCGATCCGATGGCCGAAGGAGTAATCATAGTTTTGTTAGGAGAAGAACGTCTTAAAAAATATGAATACGCTAAATGGATCAAAGGATATGAGTTTGAAATAATTTTCGGGATCTCAACTGACACTTATGACGGAATGGGACTTATTGTAAAAAAAGATTTGAAAAAAATTTTAAAAAAAGAAACTTTGCTAAATTTGAAAAGTAAATTTTCGGGAAAATATTTACAAAAAATCCCCCCGTATTCGACCAAAAAAATTCATGGAAAGCATATGCACGAATTTGCAAGATCAGGACTATCCGTTGAATTGCCGATAAAAGCAGGAAAATTATACCAATTTACATTGCTTGCTTTTTCTACGGTAAAAACGGAAATTTTTGTCAAAAAAATT
>MEUV01000041.1:15748-18867 GCA_001772575.1 candidate division WWE3 bacterium RBG_19FT_COMBO_34_6
AAAAACAAAAAATTTGCATGCGCAAAATTTTATGTAGAAACTTCCAAAGGAATTTATATCAGATACCTGTCGCAGGATATTTGTAAAGAATTGGGTACCGTAGGATTTGTTTATAAACTAAAAAGAATAAAAAACGGAAAATATCATAAGAAAAACTCAAAAATATTAAATAATTTAATAAGTATTTAATAATGGTGATAAAATACATAACGTAAGTTCTTAATTCTATCTTATGCCAAACAAAATATTGACCAAAGGAGTCCGAAGTAGAAAACAACCATATAACAGCAAAGACGTAGTTGCATCCGTAGCAAGAGGGATAGCAGATCTCAAATCCAAAGATGTCTATAAACGCATCAAAAAATTTTTGGATCATAAAAATATACTGGATGTGGGCGTGGGTGCCGGAGGAGTATTCGGCTTTTTAAAAGAAAAAGGTTTTAATATGACCGGAATAGATGTAGCTGATATATCGCTTTTTGAAGACACCAAAGCCAGGATTTATGACGGTCATAATTTTCCCTATCAAGATAATTCTTTTGATATCGCCTTGATCATACAGGTCCTTCATCATTGCGAAGATGGACTTAGGGTTTTATCCGAAGCAAAACGGGTTGCCAAAAGAGTAATTGTCATTGAAGATACATACAGAAGTGAATTTGAAAGGTCGATCGTTTCCACCAGCGATAAACTGGGTAATTGGGAATTCTATGAGCACAATTATCATACAGCCAAGTGGTGGAAAAAATATCTCGGAAAGAAGAAATATAAGACCCTTCATTTTGAAGAATATTCGACAATATCATATCTGGTTCAATACGGAAGATACGTATTTTTTGTTATTGAATAGATAAAACTACGTGTTAAAATACCAATCACAATATGTCAAACGACACTATTATAAAAAGATTAAAAATATTAAGCGACCTGCAGGAAGAGGTAAACAAAGCCAAAGCACTTTGTGACGAGTCTTTGGAAAATGACGCAACTTTTCAGCAGGCAAAAGATGAGGCAACCAAAGTCAGGGATGAGGCCAAGGTACAAAAAGAAAAAATACTGGGAAATTCCGTGAACCGTGAAATTATGGAAAAAATAAAAGAACTTCAGACGGAAATAAAAGAAAACAGGGAAGTGCTCGCACAGGAACTTGCCGATTATTACAAAGAATCCGGCAAACTGGAAATTGTAGATAACGAGGGTAATACCAAAAAAATAAAATTTTCAGCCAGACTCATCAGCGGTTAGTTAATTTTTATTTAAAAAATTCCCTTTTTATGAGAGAATACCATCTATGGCAAGATCAAGAAAATACGATTTAATAAAAACGGTCAGAGGCAGGCATGCCAAGAAAAAAAACGAAAAACAGGCGCAGCGCTTTTATAGAAAACAGAAAAGCAAAAGCAAACGCGTCTGCTAATTTTATTTAAATGGCACCAAGTAAAAATAATCAAAATACACTATCCGCACAAGATTATCTAAAAGAATATATTTCAAATATTTCACCGTATATTGATACTTTTTTTTCTCAGCAAAAAAAGGAAGCAGCAGGAATCAGCGAAGTTTCCGAAGATCTGATTGAAAGATATCACAATTTTATGGGAGGAAAACATTTACGCGGAGGACTTACCAAACTTGGATATGAAATATTTTCAGGTTATAAAACAAACAATGAGGACATAATGAAGGCTTCGCTCGTGGTTGAGATAATCCACGGCTTTTTGTTAATGCATGATGATTTCATGGACCGGGATAGTGTAAGACGTGGAAAACCAACCATACACGCACAATATGAAAAATTATTTGAAAAAAAGTATACACATAGCAAACATGACAAAAAATTATATGCAAACTCAATGGAAGTATTGATGGGGGATTTGGCTTTATTTTTTTCAAATCTAATTATTAATGAAACAAATTTTGAAGATAAAATAAAACTAAAATTTTTAACTGTTTTAAGTGATATTATTATCAAAACAATTTACGGTCAGGCAATGGACATTTCATACGAACAGGAAGAAATCCCCACTGAAAAAAAGGTAATGGAAATACACAAATATAAAACGGCATATTATACTATTATTGGGCCGCTTTCTTACGGAGCCGTTCTTGCCGGAATAAACGTACAGGACAAAAGATCTAAAGCTTTAGAAAAGTTCGGGCAATTGGCCGGATTAGCTTTTCAATTAAAGGATGATGAGCTTGGGATGCTTTCCAATCAGGAAAAGCTTGGTAAACCGATATATTCCGATCTGAAGCAGGGCAAGAATACTTTACTTTTTGCAAAAGCATTTGAAAAAGCGGACAAAACCCAGTATGATTTCTTGCGCCGGGTTTTTGGCAACAAAAATGCAACGGTTGCGGACATGGAAAAGGTAAATGATGTCCTGGTAAGAACAGGAGCTTATGATTATTCGTCAAAGAAGATCAATGAGCTGGTTTGTGAAAGTAAACGTTATCTACCGGAGATCACCAAAGATGAACATTATCAGGGTATCCTGGAATCGTTTTTAGATTATATAATAAATAGAGAAAAATAAATGACCATAGACGAGAAGTTTAATTTAATAAAAAAAGAGGATATGCCCAAACATGTTGCAATTATCCCAAACGGCAATAGGACCTGGGCCAAACTTCACGGTTTAACTGCAGTAGAAGGCCATAACACCGGTGTGGAGATATTGATAAAATTTGCCCGTATTATCAAAAAATGGGGGATTCATACCTCAACCGTCTGGGGTACCTCCACCGAAAACCTTGTAAGACGGGAACCTTTGGAAATTGCCAATCTGATGAGACTTTTGAAATATGTTATGGATATCATGGGAGAGGAAGCACATGCGGACGGAACCCGTCTTGTCCATATAGGAAATAAGGACCTGCTTCCCAAAGATGTCTTAAAGATCGTCAAACAATGGGAAGAAAAGACAAGAAATAATACAAATTTTGTGGCAAATGTTGCTTTTGCTTATGGCGGGCATGACGAGCTTATCCGCGCCATGCGCAAGGCCTTTGATGATATTCAAAGCGGTAAGATAGAATTTGATTATCTTACCCAAACGGAAGGCATGTACAACAACAAATACCCGTATATGAACTTCAGGAAATATCTTGATACAGGC
>MEUV01000041.1:18891-19025 GCA_001772575.1 candidate division WWE3 bacterium RBG_19FT_COMBO_34_6
TTGATCATCAGAACTGCAGGGGAGCACAGATTAAGCGGATTTATGCCATGGCAGTCAGTGTATTCGGAATATTATTCCACTCCAAAATTACTACCTGAAATGACGGAAGAAGACTTCAAAGCTGCGGTTATCGC
>MEUV01000042.1:0-2011 GCA_001772575.1 candidate division WWE3 bacterium RBG_19FT_COMBO_34_6
CGTCTTTTTCTGCTAAACCTTTTTCTACAATTACTACATTAGGATCTCCCCCGAATCTTTTTTTTAATTTCTCGATACAAAACGGGTGAGGATCTATGCATACTACTCTTGCACCGCATTCCAAAAAAATCTCTGCGTAATCTCCAACATTAGCTCCGACATCAAAAACAAGTGAATCCTTTTTTATAAATTGGGAATAAAACTTTACCATGCCGCCTTTTCTTAATTTCTCAAAATTCTTTTTGAATACTTCCCTTATTGATATGGGTATGAGCTGGCCTGTTTTATCTAAAAGCATGAGGCAATTCTACCACAATAAACAGGGTTTCTCCTGGAGGAACCTTTACTCATAAAGCCTCATAGATTACTATATTTATATGGGTATTAGATCTTATGCAAGTAGAGTAACTCCTCTTTCCAAAGCGATCGCATTAATTCTTTTTGTATCTTTGCCGTTTACAGGTTTTTTTATCGGTGTAAATTATAAAAATAATCTGGCTGCAATATATAGCCGTTGCAGGCAGAATATAGTAAAACCTCTGGACAAAATTCCAGTTCCGGCATCATATTATGAATCCAGCAAATACAAATTAGAAACTATGAAAACTTTTAAAGGTGTAATTAAAAAAGAAGAGGTCCCAAAGGAGCTTGAACTTGGTGACTACTGGTATTTCTTGTATTTTGATGAACCGTATTTGTGCACACAATGCGCTACAGGATTTCCCGTATTTATGGAAAAAATAGAAATATGGAGTACAGGTAAGATTCCTGTAAATTTAGATAATTATATAAATAAACACGTCATTACTGCCGGAACTCTTGGATGGGGGTACGCGGAATCTACAATTTTTAGTGCTGAAGCAATCGCTGAATTAGAATAAATTTTATATTACTACCAATACCGCACCCAATGTCATAAATATAATACCTAGTATAGCTTTTATACTTATACTTTCCTTAAGAAAAATTGCAGCCAAAATAATAGTAAATATAAGACTTAACTTATCGATAGGTACAACCTTTGAGGCACTGCCTATTTGTAACGCCTTAAAATAAAATATCCAGGAAAGACCTGTGGCAAGTCCTGAGAGAATTAAAAATATTAAAGATACTTTGGAGATGGACCCCATGTCCTTTTGTGTTCCCTGGAAAAATACCAAACCCCAGGTAAAAATAAAAATTACTATTGTTCTTATGGCAGTAGCCAGATTTGAATCTATATTTTTTACACCCACTTTTGCCAAAATGGCGGTCAGAGCTGCAAATAAAGCTGATAGTAATGCATATGCTACCCAGTTCATAGATTAAATAATAGTATACTCCATAGGGTTTCTCCAGGAGAAACCCTTATCTTAATGTATAATTTTACTAGTACATATTTTTAGGAGGTGAAGATTAATGTTTTATAAAAATACAAATGCAGTTCAAAGTTTTCTAAGAACTTTTGTGTGGATCATTTCTTTTGTAGTGCTCACAATTTTTTCGTCAATGACATTTGGTATGATCTCAACTGCAATGTTTGAGACACCGTGGATTCTTATGGGACCTGCTCTTCTTTTTAATGCGTGGCTTTCCGGTATTATTTCAGGAACGATTTATATTTTGCCTGAGTGGGAAAGATTAGTTCTTCTTAAATTAGGTAAATTTGTAGGAATAAAAGGTCCGGGATTTTTTTTCATTCCTCCTTTTGTTTACTCAGTGGCAGCCATACTTGATACCAGAATAGAAACATATCAGGTAGAGGCGACAGCGACTTTGACCAAGGATAACGTTCCCACCAAAATTACTGCAGCAATAGAGTTTAAGGTTGAAGATCCTCAAAAAGCGATCATTGATGTACAAAATTACCGACAGTCAGTGATATGGCTTTCAACAGAGGCTTTAAAAAACACAATAGGAAGCATGGATCTTAAAGAAATACTAAGTGAACGCGATGAAATTGCTGCTAACCTTAAAACACAAATTGACCAGGGTGCAGCTTTATATGGTATAGACATCAGAGCAGTGCGTA
>MEUV01000042.1:2022-8616 GCA_001772575.1 candidate division WWE3 bacterium RBG_19FT_COMBO_34_6
TTGCCCGTGCCAGAAGAAATGCAGAAGCCAAAAAGATCGAGGCTGAAGCAGAGGTCGAGGTTGCAAATATGACCGCCAAAGCTACGGAAATTCTGGAAACAAGAAAAGGATCTATGAGACTTAGGGAACTTCAGATGCTAAATGAGATGAGCAAGGAAGAAAGCTCCATGGTGATAATCTACCCATACGGAGACCGCAACGGAGAAAATATAGCAGCAGCAGCTTCCGGTCAGGGTGTACGAAAACACGTAATGGATAATGCGGAGCAAAAAGAATAAAAAGAGTAAAATAAGCTTATGGAAGTTACGGTTGCTAATCAAAGAATCCTGATGTTCGGCACTCAAATCTCTTTTGAAGATGCGCAGCAAAAAGCGTGGAATAAAAAAGTTGACAGCTTCGGAACCATAAATAAGATCGGAAGCTTTCTGAGCCAGCCGAAAAATGAAGATTTTGAGCTTGTATATAAAGAGCACAGATTTGAACCTTTTTGGCATGTGGTTGCCAATGCCCGTTATGTCTATGATAGAAATACCAATTATGAAATAAAGGTAAGCGGACCCGAAGTAAAACAGGTAAACTTTCTAAAAAATGATTATGAGGTAAAAAACGATCATTTTGATCTGCCTGTTTTGGAACACTGCGTTCAGGAAGAACATGATGAGGTTCTGGTTGATGGTATTACAGGTAAAAACAAGCCTGAACTTAAAAAATATCTATCTCTAACACCAAAGCAAGTAATTGAAGATATCAGTACTGTCTCCTCCAAAGATATTATTATGATCCCGCCTCAATCTAGAATTTCCGCGATCATGAGGGACTCCCTGGCAAAAATGATAAAAGGTATCCAGGCTGACAAGATAATTGAAGAAACAGTCCGCGTTGAATATGTTGATCTGTACTACAGACCTGTATATGCCTTTAAGTATTTATGGAAGTCAAAAGAAAAAGAAGCCATCGTAGAAATTGACGGATTAACCGGGGAGGTAGCAACAGGTGCCAGAACCTTCCACGAATATTTCGGGAAAATTCTGGATCAAAACTTTTTGTTCGATCTTGGGGCTGACGCGGCAGGTATGATCATACCCGGAGGAAGTATCGCGGTAAAAATAGCCAAAAAATACGTAGATACAAGAAAAAAGAAATAACTATCATTTGTTTTTACCCATTCGTAGAGCTATAATTTGCAAAACTTAAAATAATCCAACCAAATAAGGAGAGCGGTCATGAAAAAAATTCTATGGTACTCATTTGTAAGATTTTTAATTGCAGTAATAGTTTACATCCCGGCATCACTGGTAGCCTTTAAAGTATTGAAAACAAAATCCGTTATAACGTTACCGCCTTGGAATGAACTTACCTTAGTTTTTGTTTTTTTAATGTTATTTTTACTTGTTCTAAATGCATATAGTATTGTATTGATGTCAGAGATCTATTCCAACAAGTGGAATGCCCCATTCTCCTGCGTGGTAACTGCTATATTAGACCACAAACTTTTTGATTATAAAGATTGGAGAGTGTGGGAAACCGAGGAATTTAAAAAATGGTACAACCTGCATGAATTTGAAAAACACTGCATAGAACCGACGAAAAAGATCAAAACAAAATAATAAAAACAAAAGGAAGGAAAATAAAGTGAGACAATATTTGGATTTACTTCAAGATATTCTTGATAACGGCATAAATAAAGAGGACCGCACCGGTACAGGAACAATTTCGTTATTCGGAAGAATGCTAAGATTTGATCTTTCCGAAGGCTTTCCTCTTTTGACAACAAAAAAAGTACACTTCAAGTCGATCAAGGAAGAACTTCTCTGGTTTTTGAGAGGAGAATCAAATATTAAAAGTTTAAAAGATACAGGGGTTTCTATCTGGGATGAATGGGCAGACGAAAACGGTGAGCTTGGGCCGGTATACGGGGTGCAATGGAGAAATTGGAAAGGAAACGGATCTGTTTATGATCAGATCGTTGAGCTTGAGAAGCAGATCAGCACAAATCCAAACAGCAGACGTCTTATCGTAAATGCGTGGAATGTGGCAGAGATTTCAAAAATGGCCTTACCGCCATGTCATGTAATGTTCCAGTTCTATATAGTAAGACGAGCAATCTCTTGCATGATGTATCAAAGATCTGTGGACTCGTTTTTGGGCTTACCTTATAATATTGCTTCCTATGCATTATTAACTGATATGCTCGCTCATGTTTTTGGCTATCATCCAGGAGAGCTCATACTAGCTTTAGGAGATACCCATTTGTACCTCAACCACCTGACACAGGCAGGAATTCAACTTTCAAGAGAGCCCAGACCGTTGCCAAAATTAGAAATACTGGGAGTACATAGATCAATTTTGGATATAAAAACAGAGGAAATAGTGCTAACCGGATATGATCCTTATCCCAAAATCGACGCCCCAATCTCTGTATAAAATGATGAATATAAACAAAAACAACCCGCTTATTCCCTCTCAAGCGGGTCATTTTTTTCCTTGAATTCAAAAACAAAAATTAATCTTTTGGTTTTTTTCCTGCGTGAAATGGAGCTTGTGAATTCAGGTTAAATTCTTTCTGCAGTCCAGGCGCAGTAAGAATTCCTTTTCCCTCTACTCCACTCTTATACAACTGGCACGCTTTTGAATTTTCCAAAACTGTTACATCAGCGTCATCCGGATAGCAATCTTCATCATCTGGGGTACCGTCCTCATCATCGTCGTCGTTATAATGAGCAACGTATGAATATACCCTACCTTGCTCTAAATCCTGAAATGTTAGTGAGTCATCTTCCTCCGGCATTCCCCAACCAGCGTTGGTAAAGTAAGCTCTCTCTGCACCTGTATCATAGTCGAATGGAACTACACCGGCTTGAGGATAGTATAATCCAACATTCCATCCTTCTTCGATATAAACAGAATCGTCAGGTTCATATTCATTTGAACTATCAATATATTCAGGATCAATCTCATCGCTTACCCATTTTACATTCCAAAACTCATCCACAATCAAAAAGTAAAACGGCTTGTCGGCTGTTGCGTAATACTCGAATTTATCTAAGTAACCATCATGATCAGCCGGGTTATTGGTATCAATCACCACAAAGTCAGTTCTAGTATCAGTAACGTCACGTTCATCAGCATCGTTTGCTACAGTAAGATTAGCTGCTCTTACGGTAACTGCAAACAATATTGTCGCAGATAATAATAAGGAACTTAATATAAATTTTTTCAATTTAATACACCTCCCTTTGAAATTTAATTTAATAAAACAAAAAACCGGCTACAAAACCAGCTATATTATTAACATTCAATTTTGGGAAAACTCCTGTCCGATTCAAACATGTAGTATAAAGTCTACCGAAATTTTCTATGATGTCAAACCCGAAAGTATACCCTATAGTTTGACTAGCTAGCGTGCACATTATATAATCCACCAAATCAAACAAAACTAAAAAAGGAGAAAAGAAATGTTTAAAATACTGGCTACTCTTAAGGATAAATTGAGCCATATTAACGCAAAAACTTGGCACTACCAGGCAACGCTCCTCATTTTTGGTAAAAAGGCAGAAGGCAAAGCTTGCACCTACTACTGGTTCAAACTTCCTTTGTCATTAATTGTGCTTTTGATCGTAGCGATCATAGCAGTGTTCTTTTTATCGATTAGAGGTCTGATCATTTTACTTGCGTGGTTTTTTGGATATCGTTTTAGAGGTGAATTTCTGGACATGGATAATGGGGTAACCAGTTCCTGGAGTTATACCGATTACAAAGAACGGAAAAATGGATCAAGCTACAAAATAGCACCTTGGGAACTTTTGATCTTTCCTTTTGCCGTGTGGTTAGTGTGGTTACTGGCTATTGTACATCCTAATATTGGAATTACGATACTAATTGGTTTGGGTGTGCTGACTGCAGTAACGATATTGATCTACTTTTTTACCGCTTCCTTGAAATTTCCACTGGTAGTACAAGCCAGAAATAATGTCAAGGCTGCTTGGGACCGGGTATGCCCGACACTGGTCATTGAAAATAAAGAAGAAGTTGAAAGGGAAATGAATATCAAGGTAAACAAAGTATTCAGATAGGTGTTAGATACCGGAGTTGTTGATGACCACATCACCCTCCGGTTTTTTTATATAAGGGTTACTCCTGGAGAATCCTTAGATGAAAAAACTGCTGTAATAACATAAGATGGGTAAAAATAGTAGGGAGTAACCAGGATATACCCTAAAAAATAGCATCAAAACAACCCGCCGGATCCCTCTCCAGCGGGTGTTTTTACTATGTACATTAATCTATTAAGGTGTTTTTGTATAATTCACCCAACTAACCTCAAACAGATAATTTGCTGTATTCCATCCAATCATAGAATGCGAAGTAGAATCATAATCGCTACTTGGAACTAACCATATCTTCGCTCCCAAGCCGAAATTAGCATCAAGAGCATTAGGCATTGACCCTGTATCTATAGACCCAATCAATTGGATGTTACCTGTAGCATCAGTCATTCCGCTAACTATTAAAGCGCCAGGGTTATTACCTGGCCATGGATCAGCATAATAAATTAGACTGTAGCTTGTACTTGGAACTAAATTTTTCCCATCAAAAATATACTGAAAAGTGGACCATAAAGTGATGTACGTTAAAGTGCCGTTTTGAGAAACTGGATTCCAAGAAGCATCTTTTGTCCATAGCTCCACTGTTTTAACAAGATCTGTATCTGGTCCTTCAAAGAATATCCCACTTTCCTCGAATAAGTACTGCTCAGGCATCCAACCAATCATTTTACTAAACAATCCATCGCACGAAACATCTTGGGATTTAACCAACCAAATTTTAGCTCCTTTTATTGTCGTACCAGTCAGATTATTTAAATTAGCTGGATTATTCCAGTCAAATATTGCTGGCAAATCTCCTGTTAAAACAGAACCTTTGAGATTAAGTTCACCACCTTTGTTTGACATTCCTGACCCCAAACATTGGAGAGAGTTTCCTGGCCAGGGATCTGGATAATAAATTAATGTGTACTCTTCTTCTGCCATTAAACTATGTCCATTAAATACATAGTTAAACATCGGTCCGGATAAATCATAAGTCATCTTTCCCCAAGCGCCATCCGCTACAATTTCCCAGGTAGACGGATCTTTCTCATATAGGTATAAATGAGCTTTATTTGATTTTCCTGCTGGTGCACTAGGACCTTTTGCCAAAACCGGAGCAACGAATACAGCTAATAAGAATAAACTCAAAACTGCTATTAAAATCTTCTTCATTCTTTTCACCCCCTTTTTTATTTTGAAATTGCTAAAAAGAAAAACAAAAAACTGGCTTTAGTGCCGCCAGTTGGTTTTAAAATACGCAAAATTAAAATATCTATTTAAATTAGACATTAATTAAAGTTTAGAAAAAGTGTATAACCTAGAGTATATAATACGCATAACCTAGAATACGCAAATCCTACCCGGCATCTCCCAAAACTCTCCCAAATGGTATAATACACAAATGAAAAAGCTTTTTAATATTCTCACGCTTTTATTATTTTTATTTTTACTTTCCTTTTTTATCTATACAATTTTTGACAAAAACACCTCTAAAGGTACGCCTGATATAACTTCGGGCAATGTAGATGTAAAAGTAAACAATGATGAAAAAAATATAATTCAGCAGGTTGCTGAAAAAAAAGCCGGAGTTATAGATCTTAGTAACAAAGGATTAACATCAGTACCAAACGAAGTAATTCAAAACAAAGCACTTAGTGTTCTAAATCTTTCCAATAACTCAATTACCTCCCTACCTTCACAGGTCGAGAACTGGACAAATATGGAGTCTTTTAACATTGCAAACAATAGATTAAATTCGCTGGTTGGCGAAATAAGACGATGGCAAAAACTAAAATCCCTTGATGCCAGCGGTAACGGCATGACCGGACTGCCCGCGGAAATCGGCCAGCTGCCTAATTTGAGAATATTGAACTTATCGGATAACAGCTTAACCGAACTACCAAATGAACTCCAAAACCTTACAGGATTAATAACTCTGGATCTTAGAGGAAATCCCATCAAAGCGGATCATCTGCAAAGACTAAAAGACGCATTAATCAGTACTCAAATATTGTATTAATAAAAATTCATTGCAATTAATATTTCGCATTCTACAATAAATATAATATTGTTTTTTAAAATCCTAATTCCAAGGAGAGTGTTTATGCCGGATGGCTATTGTTTGGGAAAAATAACTGAAGTAAACGGCAGTCTTGCAATATTTACAACAGCTTACGGTTCCAGGGTAACTTTGTGTGTAGATGAGATACTACAAAAATTAAACTGGAGGTATCGCGCATCAGATCTTTTGGGATTTCCAAACATTGAAATAAAATTGGTCGGAGGTACAAGAGGAGCTTTTACAGTATCGGCCGTTAAACTGAGATAGCCACAAAAAAATATGTAGGTTAGATAAACTTATAACCTACATATTATTTTTTTTGTCAAAATAATTTATTATTTATTGCATCCAGGAGTCTTCCCAGGAGTTATCGACTGCCTCACCCGGTGTTTTGGATGTTTTCGCACCGCCTACCGTACCATCAGTTTCCACTGTATCTCCCGA
>MEUV01000042.1:8670-11822 GCA_001772575.1 candidate division WWE3 bacterium RBG_19FT_COMBO_34_6
CCGTATCAGTATCCGTTCCTGTACCGTTATCCACACCAAACATCTTAAACACCCAGCCGAGAATACTAAATTGGCCGTCGCTCATCTGTAATACTTCACGGATTCTTTCCTGCTCTACCATAGCCAGATTTAATTTTTCCTGAAGCATGAGCTGGTCACCGCTGCCGTCGTTTCTAACCATCTCTTTATTTATTTTTCTGATAGTATTGGTATTTTTAGCAAGTTGAGATCTTAGCTGACCAAGATTCTTGTACGGAGTACCGAATAAGATCGTTTGCCATTTTGGCGTGTTTGTTATCTCATCGATGATCTCATCTGTTTCATCCTCTGTTTCTGTAATCTCTTCATCTACCTCTTCCACTATAGTATCTACCGGAATGTCGCTTTCCGTAATGTTTTTGTTTTTATTAACATTACCCTGGGTGTTTACCGGTTTATTGTTCTTGGCTGTATCGGAGTTGCCTTTGGTTTTCTCACTGTTTGTATTGCTTGATTTTTTGCTCAAGACCTCCCCCTTATACTGACCGGGGAAAGCTTTATAGCTTGTCAGGAAAAATCCTAACAAAAAAACTCCTGCCAGTACAAAAACAGGAAGTGTATAGATAGACAACGTAATTGATTTTTTTGGGCGTGTGTTATTCATACATTAATTGTAGCATTTTTGAAACAAAATCAATAAAAAAGTACAAGATAACAATATGCGTTGTTGCAATTATATACCGTAGTGGTATTATTGACCTATGAATAGGGTGTTAAGATCTGCCCTCACAATTTTTACATTATTAATACTTTCCTTTTATCTAAAACATACGTTTGCTTTAGATCCGGCATATTTAATTCCAAAATTTAAGATCGACCCAAAAATAACCTCGTGTGCCATCATCAACTCAACAATAGACAAGAAGCTGAATGGATTTGAAAATTCCAAAGCCAAACACATGGAAATATACACAAAACTCGTGGATAGACTTGAGCAGATGATAGAAAAATGGAAAGAAAGAGGGTACGACGTTAATAAAGTTGAGGAAGACCTAAATACTATTAATACTATGATAGATGAATATGAACAGGATTATGAGGATCTGAAATCAAAAATAGAAAATCTCAAATCTTTATGCGGAAGCGACGACTACAAAACCAAGCTAACCGAAGTAAAAGCAGCCTTAAAGGAGTTGAGAAAGGATGTTGTTGATATCAGAGTTTTTTACCAGACGGTCATAAGAAAAGATATCAAAGCCCTAAAACTTCAAAAGTTTGAAGATTAATATGGAAGAACAGGAAAACAAATCACAAGTTAAATATGTACTTTTTCTCCTTATAATTATTGTTATCTCTCTTGTAGGCTTGCTGATCTACCTCTTGATAAAACCAAGGCTCGCCCAAAACCAGATGGAGCAAAAAGATGAGGTTACCACAGTAAGACAAGAGGATACCAAGGTGGAGGATTCCAATTTGCCGGACACTGATATAGTTTTGGATGATACTTCGGATCAGACACAGGATACAAATACCCAACAGGATAACATGTACCAAGATGAATTGGACCAGGATCTAAACTCTTTGGATTCTTTGGATCTATCTTCTCCCGAAAATGATCTTGGCGATGACAAAATAGAAGAACTGTAATCATTTTATGAAAAAACTTACTTTACCTGTTATTTTGGCTATTATTATAATCCTATTAGTCGCTTCTAGGGTTGTGAATCAAAACAACAAAACTATAGAACCATTACCAATGGAAAATAACGAAACTGTCACTACCAAAACTCCCCCTACTTATGACATAAGAGCTCTGGCCCAAACAATTTTGCTTAATATCGAGTTCAAAAAAATGGAAAACATATTACCTTATGTTGGACAAAATGGAGTTCATTTTAAACTGTATTACACTCCAAATAGCGAAAATGAAACAACACTTAATATCAATGATTTTCAAAACTTTTTTACTGATACCAAGATTTATACCTGGGGAATTCCCCCGTCAGGTATACCTATAGGGGCAACAAAGGCTAATATTTACAAGACAATTTTTGATAAGACATACTCAAAAGCTCCAAATGTCGGTGTAAACGAACCTGTATTGGAACCGGGTAGTTCTTCCAATATAGAACAATTAACTAATGAGCTTTACTCCGGAAAAAATATTATGTATGTAGAGTACTACTATCCTCCTATAGAAGAGGGCGGACTTGATTGGTCGGCTTTAAGCTTAGTTTTTGAGCAGGTAAATGGAAAGATCAATCTGATCGGAATCTTTAATAACACTTGGACCCCTTAATTTTCTTGGAAATATTGTTGATTGTTCTATTTTTAACAGATATCGCCGGTGTGTCTTTTTAGGCGATTTTTTATTTTGTCCATGCCTTTTGCGCTATTAAGGCGTCTTTTTTGGAGATCTTTTTCACCACAATTCCCATTTGCACCATCACATAGTCCCCTACTTTAAAACCTTCACCTCCCAAAAAGGCTACTCTTGTTTCTTTGGGATATTCAACAGTTGCCTGCTTTTTTTCAATTTTTATAATTTTTCCAGGAAATGCTAAGCACATGATATGTTATTATAAATTATTCATGGAAAATAACAAAAAACTAAAAATTGGATGGTTCTCTTTTACTTGCTGCGAAGACAGCACTATACTTTTTACCGAACTTCTCAATAAAGATTACGATGAATGGAAAAAAGTTGTGGAATTCAGACATGTCAAAGCCCTAAAAACTAATAATACTCTTGATGATCTGGATGTTGCCTTTGTAGAAGGAGCAATCTCAGGGGAAAAACAATTAAAAGAGGTTCTGGAAATACGAGAAAAGGCAAAATATATAGTGGCAATAGGAGCCTGCGCTTGCACCGGCATGCCCTCTTCCAGCAGAAACCAGTTTACCGATGAGCAGATAAATGAAAAAATTGACTGGTATCTTAAACATTTTGACTATAGTGATAAAGTAAAAAAATTAGAAGAGGTCATCAAGGTTGATGACAGAGTAGAAGGATGCCCGATGAGCATTCCTGTATTCATGGAAATTTTAACTAAATATCTAAAATTATTTAATATCATCTAATATGCACCAACAAGAAATTACAATTGAAAATATTACAAAAATAGAAGGAACCGCCGGTCTTAAAGTTACAATAGAAGATAATAAAGTTAAAG
>MEUV01000042.1:11850-11988 GCA_001772575.1 candidate division WWE3 bacterium RBG_19FT_COMBO_34_6
GCGATTTTACACCGAAGCTGTCAAAGGCAAACCTTATATAGCAGCCCCGTCATTTTTATCCAGAATTTGCGGCACCTGCTCGGTTGCGCATCTTTTTGCCTCAATTGAAGCTATACAAAAATCCCAACAAATTGAAGA
>MEUV01000042.1:12004-13094 GCA_001772575.1 candidate division WWE3 bacterium RBG_19FT_COMBO_34_6
ATGCTCTTATGATAAGAGACCATGCCCTGCATTTATACTTTTTTGTCCTGCCTGATGTACTAAACATAGACTCCATTTTGGATATCAGTGATGACCCAAATGATCCGGGACATATTTTGCTTCATGATTCTTTTGATATAAAACAGCTGGGTACTGACATATCCGATGTAGTTATAGGTGCAGCAATCCATGCCCCGTATCCGACAATCGGCGGATTTCTCAAACTACCCGATCCGTCAAAATTTCCGGATCTTATAACAAGACTTGAAAACATCAGACCTCAGGTAATAAGAGGCATAAAAACATTTTTTGATTACAAAGAAGTTCTAATCAGAAACTCGGATTATATGAGTTTGAGAAACAACAAACAATTTGATTTTATCGACGGAGAAATAATTAATTCAACGGGCAAAAAGATCAGCGAAGATAAATTTCACAACTTTTTAAAATCTGTTGTTATCCCCTACTCGCAAGCTGAAGGATATGTTTTTTCGGATGTTCACGATGATTATCTGGTCGGGTCACTTGCCAGGATAAATTTTAACAAAGATCTTTTAAATGAGAGGACCAAAAAAGACACAGCTGAATATCTCAAAGTATTCCCGTCAAATAATATTTATCACAACAACTTGGCTCAGGCTATTGAAATACTGCACTGCGTGGATGATGCACTTGATATATTCAAAACCATAAAAATCGTGGATGAAAAGCCTGTCAGAAAACTGCCTCAAAGCGGAATTGGAGTCGGGGTCGTGGAAGCACCACGGGGTATTTTGTATCATATGGCCTCGGTTAATGACAAGGGAATGATCGATGATTATGATGTTATAGTCCCCACGGCTCAAAATCAGATAAATATAGAAAATGACCTTAAAAAATATTTCAATGAAAATATTGAAAAGGATGAGACCGTTCTTAAACTTAACGCGGAAAAAATAATCAGGGCTTACGATCCCTGCATGTCCTGTGCGACTAACTTTTTGAAAATGGAAATTACAAGGTTATAATCAAATTTTTTATCTTTCGGTAGGGCTATCAAAGTTATTTTTCCAAGACGTCCTAATTTTTTGAGATATTTTAGTTGAAATCC
>MEUV01000043.1:0-296 GCA_001772575.1 candidate division WWE3 bacterium RBG_19FT_COMBO_34_6
TCTCAAGAACTTTTACAATGAAATATCACGACTCTGTTATGGAAGATGAGGTTCTAGGTTATTTAAACCCTCAAAAAGGTCAAAAATTTATTGATTGTACTCTTGGAGATGGCGGGTATACGTTAAAACTTCTTCAAAAAGGTGCATTTGTTTTGGGTATAGAAATTTATGAACCGGCGTTAATAAGAGCAAAAGAAAGAATAAACACTTTGGGTTTGGGGTCAAGTTTTATTGGAGTAATTGATAATTTTGTTAATATTGCACAAATTGCACAAAAACATGACTATAGGAGCGTA
>MEUV01000043.1:318-2900 GCA_001772575.1 candidate division WWE3 bacterium RBG_19FT_COMBO_34_6
GAGCTGGGTATCAGTTTTAAAAATAACAATCCATTAGACATGCGTTTGGATAAAAATTACAAAGTAACAGCTGCTGATCTATTAAACAGTCTTCCCAAAGATCAATTGGAAAAAATCATTAAGGAATACGGCGGAGAAAGAAATGCGCATCGGTACGCAAAATTAATTTTAGATTTTCGTAATAAAAAGAAGTTCTATTTTACTTCAGATCTTGCGGATCTGATAAAAAATAGTACGCCCTTTTACTATGAAAATAGTAAAATTCATCCGGCAACCAGAACCTTTCAGGCTCTTAGGATTGCGGTGAATAATGAACTTGAAAATTTACGTGATGCACTGCCCAGGGCTGCACAACTTCTACTGCCTGGTGGTCGAATGGCGGTTATTTCGTTCCATTCGCTGGAAGATAAAGAGGTCAAAGAATTTGGCCTTAATGTGCAGCCCATGCTAAAGTATTTAACAAAAAAGCCTATTGTTCCGTCGCAAACGGAATTGGAAAGAAATATTAGATCTAGAAGTGCAAAAATGCGCATATATGAACGTATATAAAAAAAATATAAAATTTATAAATACATGTAAAGCACTGGCCATATGCGCTTTTTTTGTAATGACTGTTTGCATTGCTTTCCAAATATATATCTCAAATATAGTTGCACTAAAAGGGATGGATTATAAAGATTTATTTCAAAAAAAAGCTGAACTGGAAAGAGAAATAGCCTTGCTGCAATATAAAGACAGCACCCTGTCGTCTCTTACCCTTATAGAACAGAAGGCGGTAAATCAGGGTTTTATTAGGATGATCGAGCCTTTAAATTCCATTACACCACCATCTTTAGCATCTTTAAATATACAATAAGATAGTCTATATGAAAAAATATTCTGTTACCGAGTGTCAAAATAGAAATATTAGTATTTTATTTATATCTTATCTGCTAATTTTACTTGTTTTTGTGATCAGATTATTTATTATTCAGATCGTTAAACATTCAAATTATAAAACTCTTGCCGAAAATCAGTATTGGAATCTGTCTGTAATACCACCAAAAAGAGGAGATATATACAGCTCGGATAATTTTGTTTTAGCGGGAACGCAAGTTTATTATCTACTTTATGCGGAACCTAAAAAGATCGAGAATATTTACGAAACTTCCCATCAACTAAGTCAGATACTAACCGAGATTAACGTAAAGAGACAACAAAATATAATTATACTGGATGATGATACCAAACAAAGCAGTGATGACAACAATAAAATAGATGAGAAAGAGATGTTTGGGGCTTACTATAATAAGATAATTGATAATTTAAAAAAAGATTTATTTTATGTTGTCGTTGAGCATAATCTAACACCTATTGAAAAGCAACTTATCGAAGAAAAAGATATTAAAGGGATAGATTTTGAGGATGAGCCGGTAAGATTTTACCCAGAAAGATCAATTGCAAGTAATGTTCTTGGATTTGTAGCTTATAATGGCCAGGGAGAAAAGCAGGGTTATTTTGGTATAGAAGGTGCACTCAACGGCGACTTAAAGGGGAAGCCCGGGAGGATACTGGAGGAGCGGGATGCGCTGGGAAATCCTATTCTGATCGGTGGTTATAAAAAATCTCAACCGACTAAAGGCAGGGATATTGTTCTTACGATCAACAAAGCAATACAGTATATCGTAGAAAGGAAGCTAAAGGACGGTGTAGAAAAATTTGATGCAAAATCAGGATGCGTCATCATAATGGATCCCTTTACAGGCGAGATAATTGCTATGGCAAACTATCCTTCTTATTCACCCGATAATTTTGACGAAGAGGAAGAAGAGGCACCGGATCCAAAACACAGACATAAGAATATTGAAAGAAGAAATTTATGCATTTCAGAAACTTATGAACCGGGTTCTGTAATAAAGCCAATAACAATATCTGCAGCAATAGAGTTGGGAAAAGTGTCGCCAAGTACTACTTTTGTGGATAGTGGGCCGGTTAGATATTCCGACTATGTAATAGATAATTGGAATGGGAAACACCATGGTGTGCAAACCATTATTCAACTTTTGGAAAAATCAAATAATATTGGTGCGGCTTGGGTTGGATCATTGGTTGGAGCAAAAGATCTATCGTATTTTTTAAAGGAATTCGGACTTGGCAGTAAAACGGACATTGATCTGGAAGGCGAGGATACCGGTACTATAAGAGATTACAAAATTTGGACAGAGATAGATACTGCCACAGCTGCTTTTGGGCAGGGGATATCCGCTACGCCTCTGCAAGTTTTAAACGCATTTAACATTTTTGCAAATGGAGGATTTCTGGTACAACCTCCGATTTTATCCAAAATTATTGATGATAGTAAGGTAATCGAAATACCCTCCAAACAAATTAAACGAGTAATTTCCAGACAGACGGCAGATACCATGGTAGATTTGTTGATAAATGCTGCAGAGAGTGGTGAAGCTCAATATTTTTTCTTAAAAAATTATTATTCTATTGCAGGTAAAACAGGCACAGCGCAGATACCGATTGAGGGGAAGTATCATCCTGAATTGACCAACGCAACATTTGTGGGTTTCTTAGCAAAATCAAAAAAATTTAGC
>MEUV01000043.1:2906-6258 GCA_001772575.1 candidate division WWE3 bacterium RBG_19FT_COMBO_34_6
ATAAAGATCGAGGAACCCCAATCAAGTGTATTTGCCTCCGAGACATCCGCACCTTTATGGACAGAAATTGCCAATGAGGTAATAAAATATTACGGATTAGTGCCGGATAAAACACCAAAAGAACAATAATCTACTATTTTTAGAATTTATATCAATAAAATAGGAATATTTAAACAGTATATTAAACTTCATGAATACTAAATCACGAGGCGCATTAGGCGAGCTCATAGCCAAAGAATATTTATTACGTAATCATTACAAAATTATTCAACAAAACTGGACATCCCGCTGGGCTGAAATAGATTTTGTTACAAAGAATAAAGAGTTCTTAGTTTTTATTGAAGTAAAATATAAAACCTCTACTATATTTGGATACCCGACCGATGAGATTAATAATAGAAAATTATTTAACATAAAAAAATCAATATACACATATCTATTAAAAAATGATCTTTTTGGGATAACTTGGAGATTTGATGTTATATCTGTTACGAAAATTAAAAATAAATATAAATTAGAGCATTATAAATTTGTTGAACTCCCTTGTTGAGCTGTAGTTACCTGGGTGCCGTTTACAATATTTGTTATTTTATTTTTAAATTCATCGTAACTTCCTGTTAAGCTTGTAAGTACCCAGGCTCCACCGTACTCCTCAAGAGGAGGGGAGTATAGGAAGTCATAATCAAGATATAACGATGAAATCTCATATTTATCTTTGTCTTTATAAAAATCCCATAGGTATTTTGCATCTATGAGGTTTAAATTAGTATCCATTTTTCCTGAAGTTACTGAGGTAAAAGCCTTTTCCACAATCATAGGATTAAATAAACTACCGGGCTGAACTACTGCAGAGAGCATCCCTTTTAGGATCTTATGCTGCCTTCTCATTCTCATCCAATCACTACCCTCCCCATTATCACCTTTTCTTGATCTTGCATAAATTAAAGCTCTATCACCCGTTAGTTTTTCCTGACCCTGAGTAAATGAAATAGTTTGATATTCTAAGGTTTCATCAATAGGATAATTATAATCCGTAAATGTTGTATCTATATCTACAGTAACTCCCCCCATTGCGTCTACTACCCAAGAGAAATCTTTAAAATCAGTCAGAATGTATCTCTGAGGTTTATACCCGGTATAGTTAAAAAAAGCATTTTGCATCCCCTCCCACCCATTCACCACAAAAAGAGCATTTATTCTTCCGCCTTCATACCATAGATCTCTGGGGATTGACACTATAACAACTTTATTTGTTTGGGGATTTACTATTAATTGAATCATTATATCTGTTCTGTATCCATATTCATCTCTGGATCTTCTATCAATTCCAAGAAGAAGGATACTTATTGGTTCATCGAATATCTTGGGCTCATTTTTTTTGTTTGTTCTTTCATCTTCTTTGTTAAGCAAAGAAACAAATGGGCTAATTACTTTTTTTGTTCCAATAGCGGTTTCATCCGAAGCTTTGTTATATATAAAAAAAATAAATATCGCTGCGCCTAAAAAGACAAAAAGCAAAAAAAATATAATAAATTTCCGCATAAAGATAAGCATAAATCAGAAAGAAACAAATCACAACATACTCATAAAAAATTCACTTGATGATTAGGGCATCTTTGTGTAACATTGATATATGCCCAAAAAGATACTTATAGTAGAAGATGATCTTGCATTTTATAATTTGTGTTCCACCGAACTAAAGCTTAGAGGTTATAACACTGTACACGTTCCGAATGGGGATATTGCAGTTTCCAGAATTAGAGAAGAAAAACCGAACCTAATTTTGTTAGATATAATCTTACCCGGAATTAATGGCCTTGATATTCTAAAAGAATTGAAGGAAGCTGAAGAAACATCTGATATAGCTGTTATTATGCTTACAAATTTTGGTACTGACGAAAACATCTCAAAGGCTGTGGAGCTTGGTGCCGACGACTACTTAATGAAATATAATCTTGTTCCCTCAGAGCTTCCGGAAAAACTTGCACCCTACCTTGGGGAACAGTCAGAATCAGGCGTAACCTTAACAGGTTAGCATGTTTTTATGTTCACATCCTTAATATTACTTACCCTCGTTTTTATGTTAGTTATTCTTGTTTTTTATTTATTTTATCTATTTCTCAAAAAAGACCAATCTTTATTAGAATTGAAAGCTAAATACGAACATCTTAAAAAGAATGAAGACCGCCAGCTGGAATTTGTACAACAAAGAGAAGATTATGAGGCAATGATGGTTCATGAGCTTAGGTCACCCCTTTCGGTTATAAGAGGTTCCGCTGATTTAATAAAAAAAGAATCAGAAAAACTATCTTTGCAACAAAAAGATTCGTTACTGACACAAATATTTGATTCGTGTACATTTCTTTTAAATATAGTAAATGACATACTGGATGTTTCGAAAATAGAGTCGGGACGTTTTGAAATAAAAAAATCAACTGGTAATTTAAATTCTGTATTACAGCAATGCGTTGATTACTATACGCCCTTGGCGCAGGAAAGGGATATCAAGATAAATACAGAATTTGACACAAGTATGGCTGATTTTAAATTTGATCAGGACGCAATCATGCATGTTATGGGTAATTTACTATCTAATGCAATCAAATTTAATAAAAATAAAGGTGCGATTTCTGTAATTAGTAAAAATAAAAATGATGGTTACGCGCAAATCAGCGTAAGTGACACAGGGTTTGGAATACCGGATGATATGAAAATGAGGTTGTTTAATAAATTTGTTCAGGTTGATAACAATAAGAAAGTATCCCAAAAAGGTACAGGACTCGGCTTGGTTATAGCAAAAGGGATAGTCGAATCTCATAGTGGAAAAATATGGATAGAGAACAATTCGCCTGAAGGGGCTGTTTTTAAATTTACGATACCAATTAAAGACGATTAGGAAATATATATTATGGAAGTACCAAAAAATATTTTTAGAAATTACGATATAAGAGGTATATATCCAACCGAGTTAAATGAAAACCTTGCATATAATCTCGGAAGGGCGATAGGTACACTAAATATTAGAAAAAATCTAAGAAAAATAGTTGTTGGAAGAGATGACAGGGAAAGTTCCCCATCTTTATCCAAATCATTAATTGATGGACTTATCTATTCCGGGTGTTATGTGACGGATGTTGGAATCACTTTAACCCCCATCATACATTTTCTGACTAGAACTGAGGATTTTGATATGGGGGTAGTTGTAACCGCAAGCCATAATCCAAAAGAATATAACGGTATCAGATTAGATTATAGGAATGCCTACCCCTTTTTTGGAGATGCGGTCTTAATGTTGAGATTTATGTTAGAAAGGGACGAATATGTATCAGGTGATGGTTTATATGAATATAAG
>MEUV01000043.1:6291-6419 GCA_001772575.1 candidate division WWE3 bacterium RBG_19FT_COMBO_34_6
AAAGAATTTAATTTTAATACAAGAATGAAAGTTGTAATTGATTGCGGTAGTGGTGCATCCAGCGAAATTGCACCAAAAGTATTTTCTGAGATCGGTTGCGAGGTTATGCCTGTTTATTGCAGTTATGA
>MEUV01000044.1:0-957 GCA_001772575.1 candidate division WWE3 bacterium RBG_19FT_COMBO_34_6
TGGAGTTATCAAGGCAGTAAGAGAAATCAATCAAGCATTAGGACTTGTTGAAGCAAAGGCTTTGGTTGAATCAGCACCAAAACCAATATTGGAAGGTGTCAAAAAAGATGCTGCAGATTCTGCTAAGAAAAAATTAGAAGAAGCCGGAGCAAAAGTAGAAGTAAAATAACACTTAAATTTGAAAATGATAGTAAAAGTCCCTCCATATTCTGGGGGGATTTTTAGTTTAATGAGACGTATTTATATATTCTTGTATTTTCAAGGCTAGATCTTTGGCCGCTTCCTCGGGGGTTGCCCTGTCACTTACCCAGATGCCTGCACCGAGTTCTAATCCTCCGAATACCTTGATATGTGGTATAAAACCTATGTGCCAGTGGTAAGGTTCATATCTTTGTGTATGGATCCAAAAATTCCTGTCAGGATGATCAAAAAGGTTGTCGTAGGCAACTAAAGCATATTTTAAAACATTAGCCAGATCATTAATTTCCACATCGTTAATAAATCCAAAATTAGGTCCATGCCTTTTGGGCATTAACTTCATTTCATAACTCCATCGGGAAGCCTTAGGTACTAGTATCACAAAATGTGCATTTTCATAAACTATTCTATCTTTGGTAGTAAGTTCTTCTGCGATCAAGTCACACCAATAGCAAGTGTTATGTTCGTTATAATATTGCAATGCTTCTTCTTTTTCCTGCTCAATTATTCCGGGAAAACCCTTTAGAGCAACAAGCTGGGAATGCGGGTGTAAAAGTGACGCGCCGGCCTTACCCCCTTTGTTGTTAAATATAAATACTTCCATGTCATTGTTGGTGTAATAATCTATTCTGTTAAGTAAAGCCCTGATATAGCGTACACTTTGCTCGTGCGGAAGATCCGGTAAATCCTGATCTGCAGTTGGAGAATGAACAATAACTTCGTGATTATCCAAAATAGGAAATTTATTAGGAAATACTC
>MEUV01000044.1:966-5396 GCA_001772575.1 candidate division WWE3 bacterium RBG_19FT_COMBO_34_6
GGTGTCATTCCTTCATTTCCCTTGGCAAAATAGTCTACTTTTAGTTCATCGGAGATACGCGTGGTTTTGTCCACCGAGCCTGTTTGATCAGCTCTTTTTGATCTCGCTGTAGATAGAACTGTTGGTATTTTTGTTAATTTATCAAAAATCATTTTTATCATATTATTCTAAAACCTCCAAAATTTTATTATATAAATCCAAATATTTTTCTGCACTTTTATCCCAGGAAAAATCTTCCTTTAATGCATTTATAACCATTTTATCTAATACATCCTTATCATTATATATTCTGAAAGCGCTATCCAACGCCTTGTTAAGTTCCAAGGATGAATACTTATCAAATAAAATACCATTTTGTCTATCCTTAACACTATCCTTCAATCCTCCTACCGCGCGTACTATCGGCAATGCTCCATAGTGCATGGCGATCATTTGAGTCAATCCGCAAGGCTCGTATCTAGACGGGACTAGGAAAAAATCCGAAGCTGCGTAAATTTCATTTGCAAGCTGGGTACTAAAGGCAACATTAATAGAAATTTTATCTTTATATTTATCTTCATTTTGCAGATCCAAAAATTTTTGCTCCCAAAGCTTATCTCCGGTACCTAAAAGCACAAAATTTCCTCCTTTTTGCATCATATGATCCAGTGAAATGTACATAATATCAAGCCCTTTTTGACCCGGATCTAATCTTGAAACAAATGAAAATAACGGAACATCAAAGCTTTTAATTTTTAGCTTATTTAATAAATTTTTCTTATATTCCTGCTTTTTTACTTTCCAATTATTTTCATCAAAATCTCTTGGAAAAAAGCTATAATCTATCCCATTAATAATGCCAAAAAGTCTATCTTTTCTAACCTCCAAAGTATCGGCAAAACCACCTCCAAACTCCTCAGTTCTTATCTCCTTTGCATAACTTTCAGAAACAGTGCTGACAAAATCACTTGATGTAATACCCTGATATAACAAATTAAGATCTCCATCGCTGATATCATAATCAATTAGTTGGTGGTCGCCCGGTGCGATACCAACTTCTTTTACTAGCACCGGATTTGATTTTCCCTGGTAAAAAAGATTGTGAATTGTAAAAAGAGTAGCCGGCCTTTCCATACCTAATTCTTCTTTTAATAAATGGGTGAGAAGGCCGGTGTGCCAATCGTGACAATGAATAATGTCATAGGTGTTAAAACTAGCTTTGATATATTCCACCACGGCTTTGGCAAAAAAAGCATACATTTCTGTTTCGGATGGATTGTTCAAAAAGGCGCTGGCACCACCAATACCGAAATATTTTAAGGACCTTAACATCAAAACATCAACATTTGAACCGGGAAGTTTTGCTTTATAAACATCCACCTGGTTAACCTCCCCATTAAAGGGAACCAGAAGTTCAATTGTTTTATAAATTTCAATTTTTTCAATTTTGGCTGATGGATAATAGGGAACAATAACATCTGCATCCACACCTATCTTTTCCAAAGCTTTTGGCAGGGAACCAAGTACATCTCCAAGCCCCCCAAGTTTTATAATAGGTGCAACTTCAGACGCAGCGAGAAGAACTTTCATAGGTATAGGTTAACATATAAAAAATTGTTTTGGCATTATCTTTTTTCTTCTTCTTTTCTCTTTTTCCACTCGTTTAGTTCGCCTTCAGTTTTTACATCAAAAAGGTATTTTTTGGCAAAATCAGAAAGTTCATCCCAATTATGTTCCAAAAATGGTTTTACTTGAGGAAGATCCCTTGCACTCCAAAGTTCATCTACAACATGAAGTACATCATAGATATCTGTGCCAAGATCAAGTTTTAAAATAGCATCCCTCCATTTAACAGCCTTTTCAAAATCTCTTTTTTGTGAAGCTTTGTTCATCTCATCCTCAAATTCCAAAATTATCTGGTTATACCACTCTTTTGGAGCCCTAACTTTAAATGGTTCTTTCATAAATGTATTGGAGTTCTGAAGATGCCTTTTTCTTATAAGCCCGCTTCTTTGCCAATAAAATGCTTTGTCCATAATCTGCCTATATAATTTTTCAGCATTTAAGTATTTTTCATTATTTCCATATAACTTTTCCAACACTGATTTTAGGCTATATGCGCCGGATTCTATCATCTCCAAACTCCACCATGGTTTGGCTGACGCCCACCAATACTGATCAGAGGCAATTGCCTTATCAAGCATCGACCGGGCAGTAATGTATTTTGGATCTTTTTTGTCCACATAATTATTTACATTCTTAATAACAAAATCAGTTAGCTTCCACTGCATTCTGTGTATAGGATTTGTCGGATCTTTCCATAAAACAAAGGAATTTACCCTGCCTTTAAGGTGAAAATCCTGCTCCTCATTGGTCCAGGTGCAATCTCTTAAATTTACGGTTTTTGTTTCTAAAACCTCTTTTAACAATTCTGATATTGTAACCGGATCAAAAAAACTATTCCTCAGAATATCAAACAGCACCTTTTCATGCCCGACACGGTGGTGGCCAAAGGTTTCCGCATCCATAACACAAAACCAATATTTCTCGCTTTCATGCAGATCCCTGGTTTCATCTATCAATGATTGTGCGTCCCTTACTTGAGCTGATAAGATCAAGGAGCTCACTCTTTTATTCCTAAAAAATATATTCAGATCATATTTATCATGCTTATAAAAAAAGTTTGGTTCGTATTGTCCATCTATAGAGGCTAAATGAGACGCAGGCATCCATTTGTAACCTAATTTTGAAGCAATTTTAAATATCTTATCATTAAGTGCCATTTCAGGTGAAAAGAAACCAACGGGATTATATAGATTTCCGATAAGCTTTTTATTTAGTAATCTATTTTGTTCGATCTGCCTTTCTATTTCTTTTTCAGGTATTAAAGGCAAAAATGCGTGATAAACACTGCTTTCGGTAAATTCTATCTGACCTTTTTCTGCCAAAATTTTTATATCTTCTATTACATCCTGATAATGATTATCCATTAAAAGTTTTGTCAGGGTACCTGCAATATTTACTATAATTTTAGCTCGTGGATTTGCCAAAAGTCCTTTAAATAAGGGGCGGTAGCTTTCATTAACTACCCGGTCCAATATGTCTTTTTGCTGGCTATACGGCTGGTAAAAATGTAAAAGTAGTGCAATTTTCATATATACTACCCGATCAAAGATGTAATTTCTTTTGTCTTATTATCAATAAACTCATATAGTAAGTCATCTTGCATAATAAGAGCAAGTTTTTTATAAACATCCAAACTTGCAATTATATAATTTTTATCAAATATTATTTTTCCTCCCACTTCTTTATTTGATCCCCACCAAAACTGGTCGCTATTTAAAGATTGCAGAAAAAGGACATTTTTGAATAAATTATTTTTTATAGAGATATCGTCTACTTTTTCTAAATTGTTTATATCCCATACCGGAAATATCTCAAAAATAATGTGCTGGCTGCTTGGTGGATAGATCGGATCAGCCTGGGAAAAAGATTTTTTAATAGAATCTGAAAATCTATTAAATACCTCCCACATTAACTTTTGAATTAGGTTATCTTTATCCTGCCAAAGAGGATATATATTTCCCAATTTAAAATCTTCAACGGACATGCCCCAGGTTGATTCATTAATGCCTGCGATCTTTTCAGCATCGGAATTTTCCACAAGCTGGGAAACTGTAACAAGATTGATTTGAAGCTTGGAACAAGTGGAAATTAAATTTTCGAATAAATATATACCCTCCCTATTATGGTGGCCGAACACTTCCCCATCAAATGCCAGTACAACATCCTTTCCGTCCTGTCTTAAATATAATATTTTTTCAATAAGGTCCTCAATATTAGAATCTCTTTTAAATGAAATTATATTACTGATCTCTGTATTCCTTTTTACAATTTTTATATTTAAATCAGTGTATCCAAAGACCGTATTTGAACTATCGGATTTTTCTAATCCTAAAACAGCCGGCTCATCTACTACGACCCACTGATAACCCATCTCATCCAGTTTTTTAACAAGTTCCTGGTTTACTGCCATCTCGGGAGGGAAAAAACCAATTATATTCTTAGTTAAAATAGCATCTTCCCCCTCAAATCCCTTATTTTTTCCAAAATAGTAACCCAAACCATACTCGTTTAAAATTATTTCCTTTTCTGCAATTTCCCATGGAATTTTTGTAAGTAAGGGATGATAAGCACCTGTGGAAGTAAGCTCTACCTTTCCTGAATCATACAATTCTTTGATTGATTTAACTAAATTTTCATTTCCGGTACTGTTTAAAAGATAAATGAGACTTAAAGGTATATTCAGTGTTAATTGTAAATTTTGGCTATTTTTTATTACCTTTATCAGAGGTTTATAGCAATCATCAATTATTTGACTGAGGATTTTTTCGTCCTGAATCGGCGGTTGATAAATATGAAGCAAGAAAGCTAAATTCACAAAAAAATTA
>MEUV01000044.1:5535-5856 GCA_001772575.1 candidate division WWE3 bacterium RBG_19FT_COMBO_34_6
AATGTATATAGGTTTGTCAATTTATGTTAAAAAGTCTTCAACTGATTTATCTCTCACATGCCTTTTACTTTTAAATGAGATAGCCGTATTATAAAGTTTTATATACTCTCTTGCACTGAACGACCAGCTATAATCAGATTGCATAGCATTTTTTTGAAGTTTTTTCCAAAGTTTATTATTTTTATGAAGCTCCACCGCTCTTACTATTGTGGCAAACAATGAAAAAACATTAAACTCCTTAAAAACTAAACCATTACCACTACCTTTTACTGTATCAAAATTAATTACAGTATCTGATAATCCTCCTACTTTTCTAACAAT
>MEUV01000044.1:5914-11646 GCA_001772575.1 candidate division WWE3 bacterium RBG_19FT_COMBO_34_6
GAAGGATACAAGATACAATCACTTCCTGCAAACAAAAGTCTAGGAAGAGTAAAATTAGGATAAGGATGAATTCCCACTTGTGTTGAAAATTGATCTTTTAGTCTATAAAGTCCTGCGGATAGATTACTATCTCCTCCACCAATCTGAACAAACTGTACATCAAAATCTTTTAAAACATGCGGAAGAGTTTCAATAATAAGATCAACTCCCTTCTGATGATCAAGTCTGCCTACAAAACCAAGAATAAGCGTCTCATCGCTAACAGGTAAATCAAATTCTTCTTGCAATGCCTGTTTATTTTCTTTCCTATCTTCCATATTATTTACATCAAAATTTTTCTTTATTAACGCATCTGTTGAGGGGTTAAATTCATCGTAATCAAGACCGTTTACGATACCAAATAATTTGCCTCTTAACTCCAAAAGAAGTCTGTCCAAACCTTCCCCATACTCAGGGGTAAGAATTTCTTTGGAATAATGTTTTGATACTGTATTCACAACATCCGCAAACAAAATTCCCCTTTTCATAAAATTTTGTGAGTTTAATCTAGGCGCAAAAAAAGAAGCTATATCAGACTTGCCATCGTCGTACTCCAACTCGGAAGAACCCCTATGGTCAAGCAGATAACCCTGTATGGCAAGGTTATGAATGGTGAATACAGTGGTTATATTTTTTATAAGTAAATCATCCTTATACACAGTTTTTATATAATTAGCAATCAGAGCTGTGTGCCAATCATTACAATGAATAACATCCGGCACGAATTCCCCAGATCTAATAAATTCTAAAACTCCCCTGGAAAGCAAAGCCCACCTGGTTGGGTCATCACTATAGTTATAAACATTTGCTCTTTTTTCGTAATATTCCTGATTTTCCAGAAAATAAGTAATTAAGCCATCTTCCCCTTTACAATATTTAACATTACAAATAAGTGATGGGTTATTTTCATCTGATGTGGGAACCTCAAGGCCGGTAATTGCAGTCTTCATCCTTGATTGATATTTCTCCGCGTCAATTGATCCAAATTTTGGTATAAATACCCTTACGTCAACACCCATCTGGAGCATATTTTTTGCAAGATATGCAACAACCTGGGAAAAACCTCCAACAGTAGCATATGGAGCTGCCTCTGCTGCAACAATAAGAATTTTTAAGTTTTGTTTATTTTGAGGCATGGAAATATTTTATCACAAAATCAAGGGGATGTTTTGCCTATAATATATCGGCAATCTCTTGAGCTAGTTGCGCATCTCCGAATGTGGCGATATCTTTTTTTAGCTGGTCGTTTGAAACAACATACAAACCATGAACTTCCTTTTTATTTGCTTGTATTGCTTGATTATCAGAAAGTACCAGACATAGTTGAGCATTTGTTTTGTTTGCCGGTGTAAGCCTCAATATTTTTTCAAAAAAATCCCTATCTGATGATCTAATGTAAGCATGTAATATAGCAAAAGGTTTTATTGGTTTATGAAGTGACGCTCCCGCGTTTAGAGTGAAAGCGTAGTCAAGGTTTGAATTTCTAGCGCTTTTATCTAAATTTTGAGCAATATCTTTCAATCCCCCCAGCATACTTCTGTAGTACATTAATGTAGGACCCGCACCTTCTTCTGTTTTATTAGTTTGCGGCTCAATAATGGGTTGATATGGTTGTTGCTGCATTTGAGGTTCTATTCTTTGTGAAACTACCGGTTCGGTTTGTATATTTTGACTATAAGCATTTGCTTCTTCAGCCTGTTTATATTTTGTTGCAGCTTCTCTAAATTTTGCAAGCCAGTCAACCGGCTCTTCCTCTATTTCTTTTTCTTTAACAGGTTCTACTTGAGGTTTTTCTACAACCGGTTCTAATTTTGGTAAAAATTCTTTTTTTGAAGGTTGCACTTTCTCTTCTTGTTTGTTTTCATCTTCAAATAAATCAGTTTTAACTCCGTCCGGATATAAAAAGTTTATTATATTCTCTTTAGTAAATCTATGTCGTCCTGTTGCAGTTTTTACTTCTGCTATTAATTTTCCATCTTCTAAGTATCTATAAACCGATCTTAAACTTACGCCTAATATCTCTGCAACCTCAGTGGAGGTGTACAATCTATCTGTTAATTGCATATATTTATGAAATCATGCATGCTAATTAATGTCAATACTATTTTTAATATGTAACGTTATTATTTATAAATTGATGCTAAATAAATTTTAATAGGAAATATAATTATGGTTTTGAATACTCTCTTTATCCTCCATGGTTGTTTTATAAGAGCATAAAGCCATGCAAGATGTAACTTTTCATAATGTTTATTAGGAGGTCTCATTATGTCAGTTATATAATCAAATGTTCTACCAACACCAATTGATATCGTTGCTGGTATTTTATTAGCATTTCTTTGTATCCATTTCTCTTGATTAATGGGATTATATGCTACTAATAATATGTCAATATGATTTACATTATTACTAAACATACTATTTTTAATGTATTTTATAGTTTTCTCATCATCATATACTTCTCTGCTAAATTCTGACGTTGCTCCTATTATTTTCAATTCAGGATATAATATCTTAAGTTTAGATGCAGCATCTTTGGCCATATTGTACTCATCATCACATTTTAAACCTCCTCGTAGACCTCTACTCTGGCCTCCTAATAAAAATACATTTACATCCTTGGAAGATGCAAGTTCACATACTTTATATACAAGTTCAACTCCCGGTACCGGAACACCGAATTTCTTATCAAAAAATGATTGAACTGAACATAATATCCCAATTAAAAAAGCATGTATAGGAAATAAAACTTTATTTTTATTTAATTTTTTGATCTTATTTAAATAATATCTTGCATATAATATACCCACTCCATCCGGTAAAGACAGCAGTGAGTTATTAACTATTTCTAAAAACTCTTTGTCGGATAAGGCTGATATTACAAAATATGGATTTGTAGTTGAAATTATTCCTGATTTTTTTTCTTTTACCCAGATAATTATCTGCTCTGCTGCAGACTCAATCGTATAATTAAAATCAATATTTACTCCCAAGATTTTATCACGCATAATAATTATCTTTTTAGCATACTTTTATTAAATATCTCTATATTTTCTAAAGCACGACCCAGACCTTTTACCACGCAATAGAGCGGATCATCAGCTAAATGCGCCGGTACACCGGTATATGAACTAATATATTTATCAATATTCTTTAATAGGGCGGTGCCACCGCTTAATACAATTCCTTTGTCAATAATGTCCGAGGATAGTTCGGGCGGGGTGCTTTCGAGCACACTTTTTACCCCAGCCGCGATGGTTAATAAACATGGTTCCAAACAAGATACTACTTCTGCTGACGCCAAATTCACAGTTTTTGGAAACCCCGAAATTGAATCTCGCCCTTTAACTTCCATACCTTTTTCCTTAGATAGTGGGTATGCCGCACCGATATTAAGTTTAACTTTTTCCGCAGTATTAGGGCCTATTATCAAACCATAGTTTCTTCTGACATATTGAGTAATAGCCTCATCCAGCGAATCACCTCCCACTCTGATACTACCATGAACCACCATGCCATAAAGTGACACAATAGCTATTTCTGTAGTTCCTCCTCCCATATTCACGATCATATTTCCCGTAGGTTCTGAAACAGGAAGACCGGCGCCTATGGCTGCTGCTAAAGGTTCCGGCATTAAATATGCTTTTCTTGCACCTGCTGAATAGGCAGCTTCCAAAACCGCCCTAGCCTCAACGGATGTTGCTCCTGCCGGTATGGAAATCATAATATCGGGTTTTATAAATCTTGTTCTTCCGATCACCTTACCCACAAAGTATCTTAATAGTGCCTCTGTAACAAGGTAGTCTGCGATTACACCGTTTTTTAGCGGTCTTGTAGCTACTATACCCTCAGGTGTCTTACCAAGCATCTCACGAGCTTCTGACCCGACCGCCAAAATCTTCTCATCTTCTTCTGACACTGCAACCACTGTAGGTTCTTTTAAAACAACTCCTTTTCCCGAAACATAAACCAAAGAATTTGCCGTGCCTAAATCTATAGCAATCTTTTTGGATAACATGAAATCATTATCCAAAATTTAAAAAAAAGAGCAAGGATGTAAATTATTTGGTAAAATACGCTAATGATGTTTAATAAAAACTGGGTACAAACAATCCTAACCCTGATCTTACTTTCAGCTGTAACAACATTAATTTTTCTGTACACATCAGGATACAGATTGGAGCAGGATAAGAATAAAACCATTGATTTAGCCAAAACAGGAATGGTGAGCGCCAAATCTATGCCGGAGGGTGCTTCCGTATATCTTGACGATAAGTTGATAACAGCAACAAATGATACCATTTCCGGTATTAAACCGGGAATTCATAATCTAAAGATAGTAAAGAAAGGATTTGAGCAGTGGAGTAAGGATATTGAAGTATTTGAAGAATTAGTAACAGACATTACTGCAGTGCTTGTGTCGCAAAGTCCTATGTTTGAACCACTAACTAATACCGGGGCAAACCAGCCAAGTGTTTCTCATTCTCTTTCAAAGCTGGCTTATTTCTCAAAGGATGCGGAAAAACCAGGTGTTTGGATTATCCCTATTAACCAAGGAGGTTTAAATATCTTCAGGGCAAATCCTTCTGTTGTTCTGGAAGATACCAAAGTTAACAAATACTCTGACGGCCAATCAATAAGATGGTCTCCTGATGAGAAACAATTATTAGTGCAAACTAATGACAATATATACTATTTAGTTGATTTGGAATCAAATACATCTCAAACTGTATCAAAGTATGAAGATGTAATAAAAAAATGGGATAAAGAATTACAGCAAAAAAGGTTAGATTTCATATCAAAGCTTGACATACCTGATCAAATTAAGGCTTTAGCTTTATCAAAGGATGTAATATGGTCACCGGACGGAAAAAAATTCTTATATACAGAGCAAAATAATGACAAATTACAATACAAAGTATACAACATGGAAAAACCACTCCCGATCGGTGAAAAAGTTGATAATATCGTCTTTGAATTAAACTCCACGGATCCAAGACCGGTGATAACCTGGTACGCGGACAGCTTCCATTTAATTCTGACTGAAGGAGACATAACAGCAGAAAAAAAGGGTAAGATAAGCCTTATAAGAATTGATGGAACCAATAAGGTTGAGATATACGGCAGATCACTAAACTCTCCAAATGTTTACAGCGTACCGAGTGGCGATAAAATCATAATACTTACCTCCTTTAAATCCGATGATAAAACAGATTTATATACTGTCAGTATAAGATAATTTTATTTTATCTCTTTTAATTTTGCCGTAACTACCAACCTGTTGATGGTTGTACCGGGAGGATCACAGGTTTGTAATGTCAAAATAGGCTCTATTACTGACCGGGTTATCGGATAGGTGTTCCATCCGTCATATACTTCTTTATTAACGACTTCGTAAACATAGTCTTTGTTCTCATAAAATACGTGAACGGCATCCCCATAATTTAATTTTCTAAGTAAATTAAAGACTGTCGCATATTTACCTAATTTCCAAAAATCTACAGAAGAATGAGCAAATATATAGGTATTTCCTGGATTAGCAGATGGATACCCTGTATTTATAGAATGCGCCACGCCTGACCTTAATGCGTCTAAGTATGACTTTTCATCAGTGACTCGTACATTCCGAACAACAGGGGCGTTAACTCCAATACGTTCAATAACAATAGAAAAGTCTTTATTTACCGGTTCTA
>MEUV01000045.1:0-6728 GCA_001772575.1 candidate division WWE3 bacterium RBG_19FT_COMBO_34_6
AATATCTTTATAAGATTTACCTTCATCGGCTCTTCCTTTGGCACCGTACTGACTCATACCTTTATAATGGGTGTAAGCACCGTAACTAAAAGAAGCAAAAGCAGGGCTAAAAGGCGGGCTTGGTGTTTTGGAATCAGGAGCTTCATAATCTCCGACGCTTCCGCTGCCCTCGCCGTATTTTTGATTTAATATCGCTTGCTGTTTTGAGGTAAGTTCATCAATTTCGTCTTCCAGATCAAAAAGTTCATTTTCATAATCCTTTTGCTTATCTGCCAGATCTCCAAACTCATTTTGTGCAGAAGATTTTTTGGCATCAAGATCAGACTTTAATGCTAAAAGCTCATTCTGTGTATCTGCCAACTCGTTATGCAGTGATTGAGCTTCGGCTTTGTCTTTTTCAAAACTGTCTATCTCGGTATTTAATAGATAAATAAGACGCAGCGCATCCCGGGTCAAATATTTTTTGATCATGTAGGAAAAAGAAGCGTATTCAAATCCATTTAACTGAGTATTTAAGGGGTTGGTGGAAAAGAAAAATTCCAGATCGGACATTACATTTCTTTTGGAATAGTTTCTAATAACCCTGTTTCTAAAATCTATTTTTTGTGAAAGTTTGCCTTTGCGGTCTGAAAGTAAACTTTCGATCTCATCCAGTTGCTTTTTGATTTCGTCCAAATCTTTTTGTAAGGAGTTAATTTCTGCCTGTGTAACATTTAGTTCACTCAAATATTTTGCGATAGTTGATGAGACTGCGTCCTTCTTGCTTCTAATATCACTTAATTTTTTGCTGGTTGATTCGTATTCTTCCTGTTTATCTTCTATTTTATTTTCATAACACTTAGCCCTATCATCCAGATCCTCTATACTTTCGCATTTGTCTGAAGCAAAGATAGAACTTGAAAGAAACCCCGCAATAGATAATACAACGCCTATAATAAAAAAACTGAATATATATTTTTTGGATGATCCTGCCTTGGGCATGTACTCGTATTATATTGGTTTACTGGAAATGGCACAAGTTTGAGGCAGCACTTGACTAAAATTATGTATACTTGATAATTAATATATATGAAATCCAACTTTTTTAGAAAATTTTTTACTATATTTATTACATTTTTATCTGGGACATATTTTCTAAAGTTAATCTTTCCGGCAAAATTTATGGCAAAAGCCAGTCCCGCTGATGATTTCCAAGAATTTTTTGATACCATGGAAGCGAGATTCGGAAATACAACAGCCACCCTTCCTGCTGCATTCTATAATATTTTATTTCCGTTAGGGATACTGCTGGGAGTTGCGGGAATTATTATGGCAGGATATTCCTATATGACAAGTCAGGGCAACCCGGAAAAAGTAAAAGAAGCTAATGAGAAAATAAGCAGCGCTATAGTTGGGGTGTTTTTTATTGTATTGTCAATGGTGCTTTTGCGGGTTATAATAAAGACCTTGATAGATCCAAATTTTTAATTTAATTTATAAGAGGGAGGTGTACAAAAAATGCTAGAAAAAGTATATGCACAAGCGGGCGTGTCTTTAACAAACCCGGTGCCTGATGTTACGAGTTTCGGTAACCTTTTTGGTATGATCATCAACATTGTTGTTGGTCTTGGCTGGGCTTTGGTTTTTGTTATGTTAGCTTTAGGTTTTGTACAATACGTAATGTCAAAAGGAGAAAAAACAGCGGTTGATAACGCACAAAAATGGCTCACATATGCTGTTATCGGAGGAGTAGGCTTGTTCTTTATTAGTTTTTTCAAAGGAGCAATACTACGTTTACTGACCGGTTCAGATACCACAAATCCGGGTGATACAGGTACTGAGTTTGATTTATAATATTAAGCTTAGCGATTACACGAGTAGATACTAAATGCATTTATTAGTTATTTTGTGTAAAATTAAGTTATTATAAAAAGCCCTAGTTTTTTATTAGGGCTTTTTGATATGATAAATATATGTTTGATATATTAAATCAAGTTGAAACAAATATATCTCCGATGTTTAAAATATTTGGAACAAATGTTCCTAATAGAACATATATTGAATGGGGAAATGTGTTAATAAATATTATGATAGGACTGTCTTTTTCCTTTAGTATTGTGGGATTAGCAATGTCCATGGTTTTGTATGTTCTAAGCGGGGGTAATCCGGATAAAACAAAAACAGCGTGGAGCGCTTTTATATATAGTGTTATTGCCGGCTGTTTGACAGTAGGTCTGGTAGCCATAAGATGGATGATATATAGAGTTATTGGTTATGTACCTGATGAACTATGAAATCAAGAAAAATCATACATAAATTTAATATTTTTGTTTTATTATCCGCATTATTTTCAAAAATAGTTTATGGTATTGATTGTAGTATAACAACAGGCGATTATGGCGTAGCAAATCCTAGCTCAATGATCTGCCCCCTTTACCGGATAATTAATTTTTTAATAATTGCCGGAGGAATAGTATTGGCAATAATGTTGGGGTACGGTTTAATTAAATTCTCTATTGCTTTAGGAGACCCCAAAGGATTGGAAGGTGGTAAAAAAACCATCACATTTGCCATTATAGGATTTCTTGTTGTTATTTTTGCAATGGCTCTGTTGGGTATGATCTATAGACTGTTAGCAGGACAAGGTATTTTAACTAATATACCTTCTTTACAAAGTATGTTTGAAACAAGGTTTTGTGAGTTTCTAGATATGTTTTGGATCACCGGCGACCCCGGTTGTGAATAATAGATCTGAATAAATTACTAAGGTCCAAAAAGTTCATTACTTTGAGCTAGGTTTCTATGTCCTATATACTGTACATTCCAGAATTCATCCTGATTGGGTAAGTTCGGGCAGTCTCTATGATAAGTAACCCAATTACCTATTGTCTCCGATATATCTTCACCTGCAGGTCCGCTTCTACTACATACCCCGTTATATGTAGGTAAAGTGCCTCCGTCAAAAGTCCTGGCTTCAGCAAGACTGGTCATAACAGAGGGTCTTCTCCAGGAAAATATATGTCCTGTTTCATGTGCAAATAAATATGTAAACCTTCCTTGATTTGATTCCGTATATGCCCAGCACTGGCCGGTACCAAACCTTATTTCACCGCCGTTGGCGGAGGTTGCAAAACCACAAGCTACAGCACTTCCTGCCCAAACAACTCTGATTTCTCCGGCTTCACAAAGTCTTGTTAAATAATGGCCGAAGTTACCGACAAGATAACTTTCCGCATCTTTTAAAATATCAAAAGCTGCTTCTCCTACCGATCCCGTAAAGGATTCCTCAGCCCAAACAAAACACCCTAAACCGGGAACGACAGGACCATTATATTGAAAAGTATCACCGGGCCCTCCGGATTCCCGCATGGAGTCTCCCGATGACATAATGGTAGTATCCACCGGAGTAATTGCTGCCATGAATGTTTGAAATAAAAACATTATCGGGATGAATATACAAAATAGACAGCAAGCTGTTGCGGTTATTCCCGCTTTCATAAATTTTTTTGCTCCTTCTTCAAAAACATCCTCAATAAAAGTTCCTTCCCGGATACTTTTAATCATGCCCTGTAATTTATCCATTACTCTTACCACTACTTCTGTTACTATCAATGCGATAATATGTGAGACAATGGTAGCTAACCCCCCTGTCGCAACATCAATGGCGCCGGCCAGAGATTGGGCAATGGAAGCAATCGCGGCTTTCAACGCCACGTTAGTGGCTATTTTTGCAGCAATTTTTGCTGATATAGTCCTAACAAAACCCTGCATGGCTCCTTTTGCCATAAGATATTTAGAGATTGCTTGCGCACCAAGACGTTTGAGATAAGTAATAGGTGATAAAAACTTCACATACTTTAGGATTTTTCCAAATATTTTTGTAAAGAGGAAGTTCTGTAGTCTATTTAGTAAAGAAGATAATTTTTGAAGAAGCCCGGCATGTTGAGAAAAGATACCGATAAAATTCGGGTCTATGGCTCTAAGATGCAACGCCTTCATTAGATTGGAGATGATCTCCTGATTTTTAGCCGAGTTAACTAATTTACCACCCGCAAACTCTAATCCGAGCTCATCCTTATGTTTAAAAAGTAATGCTCTAAAGCTATCCCCGGCAGCGAGTAGATTGTTAACCTCGCCTTCTCCATAAACTATTTTTATATTTCTTAGCAATTGCCTAGAAACATTTCCATTGAGTATATCTATGATGTCGTTGTCATTTAATTTAACTGTAATTGCAGTTCCAAATATTAAACTGCCATCATGCTTCTTTGTTGCAGGATTGTAGTGTCTGGCAGAGTGTTCAATATCTTTATTAAATGAGGGATAAAACTTAGCACGCATTATTTCTAAGTTTTCTCCACCCTTAAATTTGAATTTTAGATTCACTCCTCCTGCAGTGAATTTTACGGTTTGGTTATTATCAAATATCCTCGATCTTATAAGTTTATCTGCTAATTTGTATCCTTTTGCCGGTGTCCCTGCTTTTGTTTCCATGTACCTAAGACCGAAGTAATGGTTTCTTTGTAAAAATTCGGTTACAACACTTGCCGGAGCAAACCCGTCAATCCTTGTTCTAGCTCGATCCCACAGATAATCCATAGCTATACCAACAGGTCCGTTTTTATCCCACATTCTTACAAAATCCATTCTACCTTCAGTCACGTTTGTGTTGGTTGCTTGAGAGGCAACATTTGCCATATTTCTGGCAAGAGTTAGATTTGCGTTCGTTTGTACTACCTGCCCAATAGGTCCTGAAGATAATTGCTCGCCCATACTTCTTACCATCACGTCAACACCACCATATCCTATAACACCGGTGTTGGCGAAGTCCTTCATCTTATCTGTAAGTTCACCCTTACACTTATTAATAATTACTAAGGTGTCAAGTTTTGTTACCCCCGGTCTTTGAAGAGCCGTTACAGCATTATTCATCGTATTGTTTATGGAACCAAGGCTATCTCCCAAAAGACCGCCCACTCTACCGTCAGTTAAATAGGTTTGACCTACCAGCGGAGAAACAAAATGCATAAATCCAGGTAAAGCAGCAGGATCGTATGCTTTGTAATACGCAATCTTTTTATCAATATTTTTAAGAACATGCCCCTTTGTTTTTCCCAACTCGCCTATATGTTTATTTAGAATAACCACCGCTCCGGTAGGATCATCTATGCTTATTTTTGATATTTCCTCCGAGGCTCTTCCCAAACCCCATCCTATGTTTTCATCGCTAATTTTGATGATTTCTTTATCGTTGAACTTTCTATATATATATCGTGATGTTTTGTCACCATCTCCTTGAAGACCGGCTACATCTTTTAAAATTTCTTGTTTATTTATAAAATCCTGGGTGACTTTAATTTCCGAATCCTGAAGTAACCGTCCCATACTGTTGGCGATATAATGCTCGTTATCATATATTATTTGTTGAAGATTTTGGGCAATCGAATTAGATGCGATGTTTATATGTGCCAGGTATGCACCGTTTCTTGCACCGGAATTTTGTGAACTTCTAATAAATTTTTTAAATGAGTCACCTACTTGACGCGGGGAGTCGTCTAACACAGTGATTACGTTACCTTTATCATCAATTCTAAGTAATTTTTCAGCATTATAACCGGTGTCAACTACATGAAAAGATCTCTTATTTGTATCAAAGAGCTTGTCGGTTAGCTTGTTTATCTTAGTCTCACCTTTAAGGAGGGGATTCCATAATTCTGTTTGTTCTGCATACGAGCTGAAGTCTGCCCAGTTAATGACACTATTTTTTAACTCATCTTTTATTTTTTGATATTCTTTCTCCGGATTTGTTGCCCAGTCATATGGATTTATATTTAATTTTAGCTGCACACCTGCGGTTTGTTCCTCTTCTCCTAATTCCAATGCCCTGGTTGTGTCATAGGCTTCTTTTTTGGGGGACACCTGTACTACAAGCGCTCTTTTTATGTCGTCTATAAATACTTTTTTGGCATATGTCGAAGGGTTTACATACTCGATTGTATTTTCCAAATCTTCCTCCAGAGCCGCAGAGAGCTCCGCTGTAAGAAAGTCAGGATCTAGATTGAGTTTATCTATAGGAGCCGAGTATCTTCTTATTTTTTTTGGTCTTTCGTTGGGGTTGTAACCTCCGAATAGTTGATACAAACTGTTTGTATTGGCCATATTAATATTCTATAATAAAATAGACTTATGACAAAGGAATTAAAATCACAATCTTTAAGACTTTTTATATTTTCATTGATTATATTTTTATTTATTTTATTCTCATTTTTATTTGCCCCTAGAGTATTTGCCCAGGAGGACTATGAAACCTGCGATGTACCGGCAATCCTTGATCATCTTGGTGCGCTTGGGGAGGCCGTAACATCATTAAATTTAGCGTTTTGTGATGTGAGAGAAACTATCCAGACCGTAAGCAACCCGTCTACCGTATTGGACACTATAGTAAGTAATCTTGTTGCAGCACCTTTGTTTATAATTTTTAATTCAAATATGAACCAGCTTAGTTTGTGCGGAGTGTATTTTTTATTTAATCCTACCGGCGGTATGGCAGCTGGTTTGGCAGATACAGTTAACAGCTGTGCGGATACACCCGGGGACTACGAAGTTATTACAACAGTTTTAAGAGATGAAGCAAACGCTTTCGGAGGAACCGGTGCGTGTAATTTTGATTCTTATTCCAGTTTTGGCAGCAGAGCAAGAGGTACATTGTGGGGTGTTACTGATCTAGCACTTAATACTGCGGTCAGAGA
>MEUV01000045.1:6748-10904 GCA_001772575.1 candidate division WWE3 bacterium RBG_19FT_COMBO_34_6
TTGCCAAGCACACTGCACAAAAAATACCAATAATCAACAAAACAGCTTTTGCTCAAACAGAATATAATACAAGCTGGGGGTTGGAGTTTGTAGCTCAGTTTTGGGAATCTGTGAGAAATTTTGCTTTGGCTATTATTTCGGTAATCATGTTGATAGTAGGATTTCTTATCATCATGAGATCAAAAATAAATCCGCAGACAACAGTGACCGTACAATATGCTATACCAAGGATAATCATCAGTCTGTTTCTGATCGCTTTTAGTTATCCTATTGCCGCATTTTTTATCAATGCCATCATACCTCTAAGTTTTTTGGCGCTAAGAATACTTATTGAACCTGATCAAATAGCAAATTTTATAGCAAACTTTCCGAAGATTATGATCATGAATTTTATGTTAGCGCTCACCACTTTTGGCGCGGGGCTTATGTCCTCTATCCTCATGTCCGTGTTTGTAATTTTAGGTGTACTTATAGCGGTCTTTGTAGCTTCGGTAAAAATAATAATAATACAAGCGAAGATGCTGATCTCACTTATTACCGCCCCATTGATATTTGCTTTGGGAGCTTTACCTGGGCAGGAGGATATGATCAAAAATTGGTTTAAGCAAATGATAGCCAAAATGCTAGCCATTCCCGCGATACTGTTTGTTTTATTTCTTGGTATATTAATTTTCATATCTCCTTATATGAACGAGAATGCCTTGAACCAAATGTTATGCGAAGCACTGCCTCAGCAAACAACCGGCTCACAACTGGGTTTAATGGTGCTTGGATTTAGCGGCAATCTTATATCCGTAATAATGCTACCTATAATATCAACAGTGATAATATTTTCATCAATCGGAATCGACAAAAAAATTACTGAAATGATCATGGGTCCTAAAGGAAGAAAATAGGATCCGTAAGGAGTATCTTTGGCTATGACTTTTTTAAACCAAAGAAAAGTACTGATATATTTATTGCTTTTCTTGGCAAGTTGTTTTTATATTCCTCATCAAACCTCTGCATTTCTTGAAATTTGTGAAGACGGTATGTTAAAAGGCACCCATTGTCCTTGTATAGAAGATAATCCTGCTATGGCCTCTGTCTGCGGATTTGTAAGCTCGGCAAATTTGCAGGGAAGGCAATCAAGCGCAGGAGGAGAGGATGTTTACGATGTAGGAGATCCTTTAAAAGGAATTACAATAACAATTTATGAAAATAAACCATTTCATCCTACCGGACAGCCGTTTGGTAATCTGGAAAGGAAATTTGTAGCATGTGAAACTACCGAAAAAGAGGGTAAATTCTGGTGCCCGATGAGAAGAATTACCCCGGGAATGATGGTTTATGTGATTTTTAGTTGTAACGGGAAAGTAGCTGACATAAAAATAATTCCTTCCGCACAAACTTTTTTGAATCTAAACTCACAGGTAGACTGTAACGGCGACTTTACTTATACCCCACTTGACCCGACTCTTGATTACACTGATAGGGATAACTTTTTGGGCTGTACAGCCAATGATCCTTATGAAGAAGGACCTGATTTGACTCCTAGCCCTAATGTGGGTTTTGAGCAGATGGAATCGGTAGCATTTTTTGCAAACACTGAGGAAGAGGGCGGTGGTGTAAAATTTTCTAACTTTGGTGGCTTCTCAGTTGGCCCATTTGATGTAGGCGCATTTCCCGGATCATGGGAGGAGAGAGATTGTATTTTTAAAAATTCATTTGATACATGGACTGGGGTACTCGATGCAGATGCGTCTAGGGAATATGCTGTAGGGACAGACATACTTCCTTATACAATGCCAGATTTTGTTGATCAATGGACCGGTGTTTTAAGAAAATGCAATTACGATCCGGATCGTGATGATGACGGGGCGCTACCTGAAATCGAAGAGTTGACGGTACCCTTCCGTCATGATATTCCCACCCATAGTACAGAGCATGAACAGGTGAGGGTGTGGGAAACAAGAAACTCATTGCAAAGAGAACTACAGGATCCTAAGGCATTTGCTCAATATAATCATCTGATGTTTAGCGAATGCGTAGGGAGGGTGTTTTTAAGGACATATGGTAGTGCAGAAGAAGATGAGCCTGCACCATGTGATGAACTGGCAAGATGTAGTGAGGCTTACGGCGATGATCCGATAAAAAACACTCTAATCGGTTCAAGTTTTGCTGCAAATCTTGGAAGTCCTATATCTCAAATGGAAATTATCAGCACTCAAGAAAGAGATCCTACCGATATAGTATGTAGAACAGAAGAAGGGGAAGATGTTACGGTGGCTGAGATACAACCACCTCTTCCTATGCCCGGGTCTACTTGTGAAGTCGGGGACCCCGGATGTGTTAATCCGGATACCGGTATAGCTTATAAACTTCCCAGTAAATACTATTTACCTCAATTTATGCTGGCTGCGGGAGGAGTAAGAAAACCAAAGGTATCGGAAGCAATAAATGACGCTTACGGAGGAACTTATAGACAGGAACCTTGGGAGCCTATTACAAACGAAGCAGAAGTACCTCATGTTGGCGGGCACTCATTGATTTATGAGGATGCCTCTAAGCAAAAAACAAATTCCGGTGTTTCCGCATTAAGAATGTCAGGTGAGGAAATATCCAGTGTAGGCGGAACCTTGGTTGATAGTTTTCTTAGTTTTATATGGTCTCAAGAGGAACTTAAATATAAGTATTCCGCTGATTCATTTATTTTGGATGTCGGGGGTAATCCCAGGGCATTATGCAGCGTATCCGCTGTAACTGAAAACGAATATCCTATTACAATTGCCCAAGAGGCTGTAACACTTGTAAATAATATTTTTAAAGGCGACACTGAAGATCATATAAAAAGTGAGGTTGCGGAAACCGCTACCTATGGAACTAATTGGGGAATAGAAAGGGATGCAGCTTTAGCTGAAGGTATGGTTTGGGGTGTAAGATTTTCAAGGGATGTTTTTGATTCTTTGTTAAGGTTTGCCAGCGGGGGTGCGGAGCAGACTGCAGAAGTAAATATAGGAGATATTGTCGGATCTTTTATTGGAGCAATACTTACAAGATTTGCAAGTACGAATGAGTACAAATCATTTTTAAATAGAAATGATGCCTGGGATTCGGCCGGATATGGTTCTTATATGTTTGTAGATTATTGTATATCCGAAGAAAATTTTGAGACTATGTTTCCGGCTTATGGCGCAGGATCGTACCCCGGAGACGGAGGAGCATGTTATCCATGGGTGGATATACCACCGTACACATTCTGTAATGTTTATCCGGGTAATTTTGAACAATGGGAAGCCCTAAGACCTGTATTATTTACTCAGCTTGGATGGAGCTCCTCTTGGCCTGGTATTGTTAACAATTTACGTACATGTGCACTTAATAGTTGCCGAAAGTATACGAAAGTTTGGGAATGCGATGAATTTTTACTTGTTCCTAATCCTCCATTTGGATATCTTGAAATATGTTGGGATCTTAATGGGGATGGAAGTATCGAGTACAGTGAATCGGTAAATGTGGAGGATTGTAACAATACAGTACAAAACCAAGAGTATGGCGGGTATTGGTATAGTGAATATGAAATGTGTCTTGCCAGGCAGGAAGATACATGGAGAGATTACACTCAACATCCAAATGAACTTGATGATCCGGATTGGTATCCTGATTTAGATCCTGATGAGTTAGAGCACCAGGAAGGAGACCCTAAAATTGCCTGTGATCTTATGAAAGCAGGGCCTATGCAACTTCCGGGGGATTTGTGGAAGGATCATTCCGCAAGAACACTACAATATGCTTTTGATGGCAGCGATCAATTCGATGCAGATCCTTTGTGTCAAAGCTCAACTTACACCGCGTTATCTTTCAGAAATCCTATAGATCCTCAACCGGAAGCCTGTAAAGCCAGCTTTACTGATTACGCTACCACTAATGATGCAGACAGTAATACTCCGGATAATACGATTTATTCTCCCGAGGACGCGGGTGCAACACATAAACTGACAGCCGGAGCATTATCAAAAGGTTTTGGAACGGGAGCATCACTCTTATTGAGGGAAACGGTCGCCCACCCCATGGTTCCGTTTGTATTAACAGAAGAATTTCCTGATCTTCACTGGGGGGATGGTGGTTGCCAAACATGGACGGAACTTGATGAGTATGGAAAAACAGGTTGTAATAC
>MEUV01000045.1:10920-11139 GCA_001772575.1 candidate division WWE3 bacterium RBG_19FT_COMBO_34_6
GATCTGGATTTGGATGATTTAAATATCGATGGTAGTTGTGCCGTATCGTCAGCCTGCGAATATGGGGGTAATTTAATGCATGAGATTGTGGCCGCAGCAGGAACAAACGGGCTTGGCAGTTATGGCGGAGTACCCGGGGCGGTTATACTTGCTGCTATATCTGGAGAAGGTGGGTTTGGGGGATTATGGGATTGGAACGATGTCAACGTTAGAAGATGG
>MEUV01000045.1:11147-14617 GCA_001772575.1 candidate division WWE3 bacterium RBG_19FT_COMBO_34_6
TGATATGGTTCCCTCAGCAGTAATTCCCTTCGGCTTATTCGCCCGTGCAATTCCTTTTGCACGTGGTATAGGTGCTTTTCATCCTTCCAGAGTAAATTCTGAAGGAGTAGCCATTATTTCAAGATGCAATTTTTTGGACGCAGCATATATAATGGGAGGTTATTTGGGTGTTAGCGGAAGGGGTTGTAACTGGACAAGGCAACAAGCTGAGGATGCAATAAGAATGTTTGAGTACGGCACAGCCGGAGGACCTCTTCCTGATAGAGTTATAGAGGTACTGGATTCTTGTTTCTAATCTGATTATCTTTTTTGATTTGTTATAATCACCTCATGTTACTTATAAAAAACCGTAAAGCTTTATTTAATAATGAACTAATCGAAACATTAGTTGCCGGAATCGTACTTTGGGGGTACGAAGTTAAAGCAGTACGTGAGGGAAATGTTAGTTTTGAGGGATCTTATGTTGGTTATGAGGGTAATGATATTTTGTTATATAACTGTAATATAGGTAGATATTCCAAACAATTCCAAGATAATTCAAATGCAAAAAGGCCAAGAAAATTACTACTCAATAAATTTGAACAGAATAGATTAAAAGCAGAACTTGCCCAGAAGGGCAGAACAGCAGTACCCTTATCATTTTTTTTGAAAAATAATCTGATCAAATTAGAATTTGCTCTGGTTAAAGGAAGAAAGAAGTATGAACAAAGGCAGCTTTTGAAAAAAAGGCAGATTGAAAAGGATCTGGCTAGAATAACAAAAGGCGCTGACTTTTGAGCAGAAAGCAGTAATTTATGCTAGAATACGCACATATGGGGATGCTCTGGATTTGATTGGAAGAGCAACATATGAGAGCAAGCCAAAATCGATAGTAATTTGTAAAAAACTATCAAACAATAAGTGCTGATGAATTTGCATTCCAGCCTGCATACGCCCAAGCTTACGCCTAAGTGTATGTGCCGGAAAACCTAAGGTAAATCCTTATTATTCCGGGGTCCTACAGCTACTATCCTGAGGTGGCTGCCAGGGCATAATAAAGTCAGGAGAAACTACCGGGAAGTGGCTGTTTCCGGTTTTTACAAAAGCCGCCATTAAGCATTTGGGTTTGTGAGTTTCCCTGCTTTTTGGTAAAAATTCACTAAGCTTGTAAACTTTTGTATCACGGTCTTTCAAGACGGGGGTTCGACTCCCCCCATCTCCACCAGAATTATTATTGACTAATGTATATTAGTGTATTAATATATTATCGTTAAGTGCTTTAGGTTACCCAATAACCTTATAGGAAGCAAAAATACTCGCTATTTCAGCGAGTTTTTTGTTTATTTTTTTTATTAATTTTCACATCTCTTTTAATATTAGAAATTTATACATTGTTTGGTATTTATGCGTAACGTATCTTTTTTATTGGTGGGGGTGGGTTTGGTAACCGATGGGCACTTAACATTCCTATAAGCGGGTTCGATCCCCGTCACCTCCACCAAGGAGTTGTTAGGTGTTACACTTATATTGTGAAACTTAAAAACCCTATTTTTAATCCACTTAGCAATTTTTTCCTCTTTATAGCTTTACTTTTTGGAATTTTGGCTGCTTTTATATTTTTGATGGGTATCTTTCCAAATCTTGGGGCGTTATTTAACTTGGCAAGATGTAAAGTTTATGGCGGTGCCTGGTTTGAGGGTAAAACCAGAATGTGCATAATAAAATACAGCGATGCCGGCAAAACCTGTTATGCTGACGGTGATTGTAAGGGTAAATGTTTTGCATCCGGTCCTAATAGTACCTCCGGTATATGCGCCAAAAATAATCTTTTTTACGGCGACATCTGCATTTTAAAATATAAAGGCCAGAAACCTGAATGTGTATTTTTTAATCCTTTTAAATAATTCCGGTTTTAATAGATATAACTATCTTCCATTTTTTCACAGTTATAATAATATAGGTTAAGTATTTATTTATACTATAAGGTATAATATAATTTTTACTTATCGTTGCAATATTTTTAGCATTGTGGATAACCTATGGATGAAGTATTAAATATTTTATTTTGTCCGGATTGTATTATATGTAAATCCAAAGGGAGTATTATATGTGAAAAATGTCTATGCTCGTTTAAAGAAATAAATGAAAGATTTTGTTTAATCTGTAACAAATTTGATAACGAGGGCAGGATTCATCAAAAATGTTTAACTAAAATTCCTTATAAAATTTACCTGGAATTATTTTCAGCTTATTATTATGTAGATAATGTAAGAAAGTGTATAAAATTATCAAAATACAAAGCACGTATTTTTGCACCGCTAAAAAAATTAACAAAAAAGGCTTTAAAATATTCATTAAATTTTAATTTAAATTATTCCGGTTATATTGTTTTACCGGTACCAATTCATTCACAAAAACTTAAGGAAAGAGGTTATAATCAGGCTGAAATTATTGCAAGACAAGTTTCAACATTTTATAAGCTTAAGTATGAGGATAATTTACTTCATAGGGAGATCTATACAAAATCACAATATAAAAATACAAGAAAAGAAAGGTACCGTAATTTGAAAGGTGCATTTACGATAAATAAAAGATACTGCAACAAAATTAAAGGGAATAAATTTCTGTTGGTAGACGATCTTTGTACCAGCGGGGCAACATTTTTGGAATCAGCCAATGTTTTGTATAAGGCAGGGGCATTAGATGTAAGGTGTTTTTCTTTGGCCAAAAAGTTTTAGTTTGTAGATCAATACTATATAATATAGCGGTACTTGGAGGGTTAGCCAAGTGGTTACGGCAACGGTTTGCTAAACCGTCACGATGTCAAAGTCGTGCATGGGTTCGAATCCCATACCCTCCGCCAGTTATCAAAATCACCACTTTTAGAGGCTTCTGCCAGTCTTTTATAAGGCATATTATATTGTACTGACGCTATTTCCTTATCCTTAACAGATATTGTCGAAAGTACGGATTTTAGTAAGTCTGCTTTAATATCTACCTCGCCTTCAAGAAACATCTTTTCCAAGTCATAACAATATTCTTTAAAGGTTTTTAGTTTTTCGAAAGTTGTTTTAGGGCTTTCAGTTGGTAGTTTATTTAATTGTTCTTCAAGAAGTAGTTTCTCTGATTTCAAACTATTTTGCTTATTGTTAAAGGTAATTTTGTCTATAGCCCCATCAATAAATGCATCTAATAGGTTAGATAGTTTTGTATCAACATTTTTTATTTGGGCTTCTAAGTTTTGTTTTATTGTTATTTGGTTTCCACCTTGTTCTAATAGTTCTTGCCCATATGTCTCTAATGATAAATCAGCTAGTTTTTTATCTTTTATGATTTCTCTAAATGATACTGATACCAAGTCTTTTATATCTGATTCTTTCATATAGTCTTTATGCTCAGAACAAATGTTTTTACCATTAGTACAGTAGTAATATGTTTTATCTCCTTTAACAGTAGCAGTTATATTACAGCCACAAACTGCACATAATAAA
>MEUV01000045.1:14642-16088 GCA_001772575.1 candidate division WWE3 bacterium RBG_19FT_COMBO_34_6
TTTTGCCCTGTAAAACGTCTTGTACGCGTTGATATAGCTCTCTGCTAACAATTCCCTCATGCTTACCCTCATAAATTATTCCAGAGCGTCTTATATCACCTCTATATACAGGGTCAGTTAAAATTCTATGAATCACAGATTTAGCTACTTTTTTATTACCAACACGTGTTCTAAATCCTTCTTTAAAAAGAGTAGTTACTAACTCTTTTTCTGAATATTCACCTGTTCCATATAGTTCATATGCTTTTTTTATATAAATTGCTCTTAATGGGTCTGGATAAATTCTTTTGTTTATATTTACATAGCCAATAGGGGAATAACTTGGGTATTCACCTTTTAATAATTTGGTTTGTACTCCTCGTTTAACCTTTTCTGATAAATCACGGGAATATTGTGTTGCTCTTAAAAACTCAAAACCCATGTAGAACAAATCTGATACCGAAGAATAGCTTTTATTTAGTGTTCTTATTTCTTTTAAAACTCCTGTTTCCATTAGTTTGTATAAAAATCCTGCTTCTACTAAGTTTCTTGCAAGTCTGTCAATATCAACAACAATTATCCCGTCACCTTCGTTACTATTTATTTTTGAAATCAGTAAATCAAACATAGGTCTGTTGCCATCATCCATTGCTGATTTAGATTCTTTTAGAATATCTACTATTTTTAGACTATTATTTTTGGCTAATTCAAAACAAAGTCTTTCCTGTGTTTCTAAGGATTGTACTTGTTTACTACCCTCATCAGAGGATTTTCTCGTATATATAAAGTAACTATTTTCTGTCATCGTTATCTTTTTTGGGCGGAATTGGATTTATAGGTTGAGCAGTAGTTCTAGGAATAGGATTGTTTAAATCATATTCGTATACGTGAATCATACCATTAAAATTACTTTCATAACTATAGCTGTAATTAGGTGCAAGGTTTCTGTCTGCTAAATCTTGTCTTCCTGCAATAGCCATTTGTTGATACCAGACTTTAGAAACTACTAAATTTTTTGAATGAGACCATGACCTTTTACCCTCAAATCTTTTATCATATGAGTTTTTAATTAAGTATTTAAAAAGATACTTAGCTATGTCATAAGGTGGTTTCCTTATTTTTATGAATCCATAACCCCACATTTTTTCTAGTACTTCAGAATCAATATAAGGTAGATTGCACATTACATGGAAATGTACTGCACCTCTTTTATTCTTATCTTGGAATTCAGCTACCTTTATATACTTATAATCTTGGTGAATTTTCCTTATTTTTTTCTCAAAAGTATTATATTTTTTATTGCATATTGTAATGTCCTTAATATCAAAGTCCAAACCACCTTTAAATGTTAGTGTTAGATGTTTCATTTCATCTAGTCTGAAATTTCCAACTGAAAGTCGTCTGATTGTATCCATTGCTCTTTTAGCATTTCTGTATCTATATTCAGAATTTCTATATTTATTTTTC
>MEUV01000045.1:16104-16498 GCA_001772575.1 candidate division WWE3 bacterium RBG_19FT_COMBO_34_6
AGAATAAATGGAAATTCCGCTTCGTGTACTTCTATATGGTTATTGGTTTTTATTACACGAATAAAGCTATATTTAACAGGTGTAAGAGTATTTTTGTGTTGTATATAAAATTTGTTACCACTTGTAACGGTACTATCAAGTTGAGTACCGTGGCTACGGCTACCGCCGTCTTCGCCACGGCGTTTTAAAATCTTGCCTCTCCTTTCTTGTAGTTCTTTATTTGAAAATTTATCACTAAAATGAGGAATATCGTTATATAGCATTTTTATTTCATTTCTGAAAATTAAATTTGTAGATAGCTCTGCCTAAGTAAAAAAGGGAAATGTAGCAATCTAGTGCTTCTTTATCAGAAAGGTTTAAGGCATATTCCTTTTTAAGTGTTTTTTTAATTTTG
>MEUV01000045.1:16530-21908 GCA_001772575.1 candidate division WWE3 bacterium RBG_19FT_COMBO_34_6
TTTTTTAGTCTCTTAAAAACATGTGTGGATTATGTGAAATTTATGGGGAATTTTATGTTTAATCTTCTTTACGTATAATATAGCCAGTTTTTCTTATTGGCTCTAAGTATTCTCTTATTTCATTAGCTGTTTTTTTATCAATACCATTCGCTATTAAGGTAACTGCTATATCTTTCTTCATTTGTTGAATATCCATCATTACCGCGTTATCTACCCTTTTAGTATAAGTTGGTATATTTAAAGTTTGAGCTATTAGTTCATAGCTAACTGTAACCCCTATATTTTCTAGCATTAGTTTTAATAACCTTAGCGGGTTTGAGGTTATATTTATTGGTTGCCCATTTTTTATTGTTATATAATTTTGTTCTTTATTTAAGGAGACTTTTTTATAGATAATGTCATCACCAAATAGTATTTTATCTTTCTTTTCCTTGTGCTCTACTAGAAGTTTATCTATTTCAGAAAAAATTATTTTTAATTCGTTAGTTAAATATTCAGTAGGTATATCTTTACAAACAATATCTATATCTTCTTTAAAACTACTTTTTAGTTTACTCCATAGTTTTTTTCTAAACCCAGAATCAGCATTAAGTGAACCAAAAGAGTTATATTGTCCAAGCCTGAGCTTATCGTTAAATGGTAATCTATCAAGTTCTTTCCAACATTTTAATAACTCTAAAAATCTATCATCTAATGTTGTATCTACAGAAACAAAAAAGAATTCTGATTGGGTTTCGTACCCATCATAGACCACCTCTAATACTCCATAAATTTTTGCATGAATTAGTAAGTAGTAATAAGTCAGCCATTTTTGTCCTGTATCTTTAGTAATACCCAGTGTTTTTAAAGGGTTATATTCGTATCTATTAAAGAAAATCCTATCAAAAGGGGATAAAAGTTTATTTATTAACTTGTCTATGAAACTGCCCTGTTCGTACATAAATGGAAGGTAGGACAGTTCCCTAATGCGTATTGTACTTTAAAAGAGGCTGATACGCCAACCACCCCACCAAAAATGGAGATTTTACCACACCCGTTGGGCGTGGTTATTTTTCTTATAAGTGGTGGGGATGGTTGGCATAGTGTGTAAAATTGACAAAATAATGTAGTCATTATATACTATAGGATAATACGACTGAATTTTTGTTTTTAAATCAGCCCAAACTATCCGATAAAAAAAGGAGAATACGATGAAAAATTTAGCTGGCGAGGAAACTGCGGATATTGACATTCGCAAGGAGCTCCAACACGCGGGCATCACCGTCCACGAAGTACCAAAAGGTCGCACAGAAGTGCCTTATACCCTTATTGGAAAACTGCCTTGCAAGAAGAGTGGCGAGTTTAAGTTCACCCGCGCGTGGTACTATTGGGTGGTTTCAGGACCTGTGCCTTTGAATGTCGCAAAGGAGCTGTATTCCACCGCCATTGGAAAGCGCGATGTGCGTGTTGTTGGTCACTGTGGTTGTCCCCCTCCGGAAGAATGGGTGGAAAACGGGTTTATTAACTCGTATCACATTGACAGCCAAGAGGGTTTGGACTTCTTCGTTAAGACTCTCCGCAAGCACAATATCATCTAACAAAATTTTTCTTCCAAATATCCCTCAAGTGGTTTACTCACACTGCCATCTGGGGGATATTATTTTTATTCATTAAAAGGAAACCATTTGGAATCTAATGTCTATAGTGCTATATCTATTATTATGGAGAAACCTATTTTATATCCTTACTTTAAAAAATCTGCTGATGTACTTAGTGCAGAATATTCTCGTTCAAAGGAACAAAGTGCATCTGCTAATTTAGGAAGAAATAGAGAATCATTTTGTAAGGAATTTCTGTCTAAAATACTACCCCCAAAACTAAGTGTAAAATCTGGTGAAATCTGGGATTGCGAAAACGTAAAAACTGGTCAACTAGACTTAATAATTTTAAGAGATGACGCTCCTTCGCTACATATTGGCTCTGATAATATTTATTTAGCGGAAGGTGTATTTGGAGTTATTGAAATTAAATCTAATCTTACTCGAGAAAAGTTTATAGAGTGTGGTCAGACCTTACAAAATGTTAGTAATTTAAAAATTAACCAAGGAGCAATGATTGTATCTGGTGCAAATTTAGAGCGTCCTTTAAGAATAGTTTTCGCTTATGAAGGAGCTACGTGGGAAACACTCTTAGATGAGATAAAAAAGAACGGATGGGACGATTTATTTGACTTGGTGTGTATCTTGAGTAGAGGTGTCCTTGTAAATAAGGGACGATTACTTAAATGGGATAGCCAGAATAATTTTATGGTAATCAAGGGTAATGCCTCTTGTCTTGGTTATATGTTTCTTTACTTAGTTTCATATGGTTCAAGTTTTATTGGGCGTTCTTTGTCTTTCACTCCTTACTTTGAACCCTTTAACAGTTGGTCGGTAGGTTAACTTTTAATAAATATATTCGAATATCGCCCCACGCTCCCCGCCACAATTTTAACTCATATTTATTCAGTCTTTAAAAGTATAAAGAAAAAATATATACTTATGTTATGAAGTTTAGCGATATATCCGATTTCATGGGTTTTACCGACAGTAGAAAAAATAAACCTATTGAGCCTGAGAGTAAAAAATTTGACCGTGATGATATAGGCCCCAAAAAAATACTCTTAACATGGGAAGCAACCCCGCGGGTTGTATCAAGGGAAATTCCGGAGAAATTAAAAAAGACCGCCATTATTGTAGGTGTGGTCGTAGGTTTGCTGTTTTTGGCTATGCAGGAGTACTTCTTAATTCTGGTGGTTATTAGTTTGTTTGTGTTAAGTTACGCCCTATCCAAAAACCCTATTGGTGAACAGAAATATGAATTGAGCACACATGGTTTGAGTATTGCAGGTAGAATGTATTATTGGGATGAGATGGAAAAATTTTTCTTTACCGCCGACTCCAACACAAGTATTTTATCGATCGATCTCAAAGAGGGTTTGGCTAGAAGATTATTTATTGCCTTCCATGCTAAGGATAAACCAAAATTGGTGGATATTCTAAATGGGCACATCCAGTATCTGGAAGAAGCACCCTTAACAGTATTGGATAAAACATACAATAAGATTTTGGATAAATTTGATCTTGAAGACGAGAAAAGTAAGAAATAGTTCCCCCATTAATATATAATAATGCTAATTTATGCACCCGTAGTTCAGCCGGATAGAACGCAGCGTTGCGGACGCTGAGGTCGGGGGTTCGAGTCCCTTCGGGTGCGCCAATAAAAAAACCTGGAGAAATAAAATATAACTCCAGGTTAATATATTTTAGAGTGTAACCTCAAAAACTTCCGTATTTAAACTACCCTTTTTGTTTGGTGCACTAAAAATTCTGCAGGAATAAGTTATATCCACCTTTGTTTTACTGTTTATTTTTTTCCATTTTCTTACGACATTGCACAATAGATCAAAATTGTTGGCAGCTTGCCATGCGGATTGTGATGACGTACCGGTATGATCAAGAAGAATTTTGATATACTCAGAATCTATGAATTGTATATCAAGTTTATCTTGTTGATAATTACGAAATAAGTCTTCTTCTTTTTTTATACTTAGTTTTAAAACCTGAACTCTTTTATCAAATGTTACTATTTTATCTATCTCTTTTATGATTGACGACAATGCTTCAGCAGATGAATTCTCGATTTTACTTAAAATTTCCAACTGCTTATCAATTCCTACAAACTCCAGTCCATTTCGCGAATCTACTTTGTTTTTTATCCAGGCAATAGTTAGGATTTCGCACACATCTTTACAGAGTAATTTTTTGTTACGATGCATAGTAGAATCGACGCACTCTTTATAATTAAGTGATGCTATATAAGCCAGACGGATTAACCTTTCTAAAGGAAAAGAACCATCTGTAATTTTTCTGATTATCTGAAGACGATCTTTTATTTCACTTTCATATTCACTGGGAAGAGAGATAAGCTCATCAAACAATCTATCTGCTTCATTCTCATCCTTCGTAATCTTCCAACTCCATGCAATTTCGTTTATCAGAACTTGTCTTGTTTTTTTAAAAACCGGTGTGTCTACAGAAACTGATATTGACTCATTCTGAGAATACTGCTCACGCCCCTCACCGGTTCCATGTAATGGAAGCGTTTTATAAAGTTCTATCGCAACCTTTGCTTTATTTGTAATAATCTCATTTTCGTTATTCTGATGAATATCTGAGATCAGGATGAAAATACATTCCAAATATTTTTCAGCCCTATCATCATCAAAATTTTTTACAGCCATTAAAAACGCTTTTTTAAATTTTTCCACTCTTTGTTCAGGATCCATATCCTCAAGCATCTCAGCCAAAGCATACTCACCCTTTTTTCTTAATTCACGAGTTACACTACCATTTGTTGCAGACATTTTATCTCTCCTTTTGGCCGCAGCCATTTTTGTTTTCTTTCCGCAGAAAGAATTTTTGTAAGCCCGCAGGCTTTTTTAGTTAAATTTAGTATATATTTCTAAGAATTATTGTCAAATAAATATTATGGTAATTAAAATTTGTATATTTAATTTAATCTTTGCCTGTGTTAATATTTTTCCAACTAAAACAAATCTAAGGAGGCATGTATGATATATGCTTTTGAAGGTCCTGAGGGGTCCGGAAAAGGTACCCAAATAAAGCTTTTGGAACCATTATTAAGAAAAAAAGGAATTAAAGTAATGTCTATCATTGAACCAGGAGGAACTCCGGCTGGTCAAGCAATTAGGAATGTGTTACTCCATGTAAATGATTTGGATCTTCTTGGAATTACTGAGGCATTCTTATTTTCTGCGTCTCGTGCACAGCAGGTAAGAACAGTAACAAGACCTGCGCTTGCTCAAGGCTATCTTGTTTTGTCTGATAGAAGCTTTGAAGCTACCAAAGCGTATCAAGGATATGGGCGTGGTGTAGCTCTTTCTGTCATTATGCAATTAACAAGTATAGCTGTTGAAGATACCAAGCCTGATCTCACCTTCCTGCTTGATGTTGACCCAAAAATTGGTTTAGCTAGAAAACCTTCTAATGATAAAAATAGATTAGACAAGGAAAGTATAAAGTTTCACCGCCGTGTACGCAGGGGTTACCTTGAGCTTGCAAGTGCAGATCCCGAACACTGGAAAAAGATCGATGCGTCAAAAACAATACAAGAAGTCCACGAACAGATAGTAAAAATAATTTTTGCTGAGTTAAGAATTACTTAGTCTGAAGCCCTGTATATTTTTTATAGTACAGGGCTCTTATTTTATAAAAGGTCTTAAATTGATACAATTTAATAAATCTGCCCTATGGATACATTTACACAACTTAGTTTAATAATTGTCGCCGCCACGGTAATTTCCGGGATAGCCAGAGTGCTCAAACAACCACTGGTCA
>MEUV01000045.1:21926-27926 GCA_001772575.1 candidate division WWE3 bacterium RBG_19FT_COMBO_34_6
GCATAATCATCGGTCCTATAGCTTTGAAATTGATCGGAGCCGAAGGAACGGACACTATTAATGTATTTTCCGAATTTGGCATTGCCAGTTTACTTTTTATTGTCGGTCTTCACCTAAGCCCCAAAGAGCTTACACAGCTTGGTAAACCCTCTCTTATTATTGGTTTGCTGCAAGTAGTGCTCACCTTTTTGTTAGGATCTTTAGTATCCTTTTTATTAGTAGATAAATTAATATATGCAATTTATATTGGTATTGCCGTATCTTTTAGCAGTACGATTGTTGTTCTCAAATTCTTATCGGACAAAAAAGATCTGGACACTCTGCATAGTAGAGTATCCATAGGCATATTGCTTTTGCAGGATATTATTGCCGCGCTTGTTTTAATCGGGGTTTCGACTTTTGATAACACCCGGGGTGGTATAGACCTATTTTTACTTCTTATAATCAAAGCTCTTGGTTTGGTTCTAAGCCTGTCTCTTATTAGTTTTTATATTTTGCCAAGACTTAGTAAATTTTTTGCCAAATCTCAGGAATATTTATTTTTATTTTCACTCTCATGGGGATATGGTTTAGCAACTTTATTTCACTATATGGGATTTTCTATCGAAATAGGGGCTTTACTTGCCGGAGTAACTTTGTCAATAACCCCGTACAATGAGGAAATTAGCGCTAAGTTAAAACCACTGCGTGATTTTTTTATTGTAATTTTTTATATACTTTTGGGAGCACGTTTAACATTTGTGGGTTTAGACAAAATTTTCCTCCCGCTCATACTCCTAATACTTTTTGTTTTAATAATTAAACCTTTAATTATTATGATATTGGCAGGAATGTTCGGATATAAAAGAAAAACAGGATTTATGGCCGGAACTTTGTTATCTCAAATCAGTGAGTTTTCTTTGATCATCGCGATAATAGGTTTGAAATTAGGGCATATAAATCAGGATGTCTTTTCACTCATTACCATTACGGGAGTTGCCACTATTACTTTATCCACTTACTTTATGAAATATTCAGAAAATATATTTTCGAAGATATCGGTACATTTAAAGATTTTCGAAAAAAATATTAAATATGATGAGGTGGACCATATCGGCGACTATGAAATTGTGTTGTTCGGTTGTAACAGGGCGGGATACGATTTTATCGAAGTTTTTAAAAAACTGGAATCAGGATTTTTAGCCGTAGATTATGACCCTGAAATAATAGAACATTTGTTAAAAAGAGGAATAAATGTAAAGTATGGAGATGCCGAAGACGGAGATTTTTTGGAAGATATTAGCATTGCTAGAGCGAAGGCGGTTATTAGTACAATCCCTGATTTTGAAACAAATTCTTTTTTGATTAATAAAATTCGTGCAGAAAATAGTAATAACATTATCATTGCTACATCAAATAATATTGATCACGCAATTTCATTATATGAGAAAGGTGCGGATTATGTAATCTTCCCACATTTTCTTGGCGGGCAGATCGTTTCCAAAATTGCCAGAGATGCAATTTATGGGGCACACGATCTTAAACATACAAAATCACAGCATTTGGAGTACTTACAAAAAAGGAAATCTTTAGGCTACACCCCATCGTTAAACTAAATCTATAAAATTTTGATAAAATAGGCATCGCATAGGTTGATATAATATTATTATTGTATGGGCTGTTAGCTCAGACGGCTAGAGCGTTGCATTCGCATTGCAAAGGTCGGGGGTTCGACTCCCCCACAGTCCACCAGCCCTATTCGTATATCAATCTTAGAATTCATTTTAAGTAGTTTAATATGCAATACCTTTAAAGTTAGGGCAATTAATTTGCGCCCAATTTAGATATTCTTTGTCATTGCATATTTTTTCCTGCTGGGATCCTCTATCAATGGAGGGCATGCAATCAATATATTCTGTTTTTGGACAGACATATTTTGGTTTAGAATCATTCAAAGCCGGATTGTAGGTTATTTTAGACCAGCTTGTTGCGACAATAAAAATTATGGCAAAAATAACAAGAAGGATGAAAATAATTACAGTCTTGGGTTTCATATAATATTTATACCATGATAAAATTCATCTGTCTTTATATGGAGGAGTACCGAAGCGGCCATACCGGGCTGGTCTCGAAAACCAAGCGTGCGTTTATTCGTACACGTGGGTTCGAATCCCACCTCCTCCGCCATGATAGATTGATAGCATTAGCAAGGTCAGTATTTGTTGCTTTACCAACTAAAATCATAGGTTCTAACTCCTCTTTTATTGCTTGTACTTCTTTCAATCCCTTTTCAATCAGGTAGAAGTGTTTTTGCTTATCAAAGCACAGTTTCTTATCTTTAATTTTTAGGTTCAAACCAAGTGATTGAAGTATTTGTGTTTTGGTATTGCTATCCCCATTTTTCAACCAGTAATTAGCATATCTAGCAAAATTAAATGCTTTTTCTGTGTTTTCTGTAGAAGTTTCAACCCTGTTGTTATTATCAGAAACTAAATCTTCAACTTCTTTTATCCTAGCCAGTAAATCTTTTCTTTGTGCAACATATTCCCTTTCTGAAATTCTGCTTTCGTCTCTATTTTCAGGTGAAACTTTTAGCAAAAGAAGTTGTTTAAGACTATATTGAAGATTATCTAATTCAGTATTTAGACTGTCATCTACTTTTTGATTGATATTAAAATCAACATCTGTAACTTCATGCAGATATTTAACAGCAAGATTTAGAAAATCGTCATCAATTTCAAACTTGTTTATTTCAGCCTCAACAGTAGTTTCTAAATTATCAAGCCTTAAAGCCTTTTCAGTACAGTTAGGGTTTGTTTTCTTAGCACAAGAAAGATAAGTGTAATGAAGTATTTTAGGATTTTCCATTTTTTCAAATGGCGTACCACAATTAGTACAAGCAACTCTATTTTCAGTTTTAGCAAATTTAGTTTTACAGTCGCTACAAATAACCTGCCATTTTTCATGTGCTGTAACAGTACCCCCACAACTACCACATTTGATAACTTTCTTGTATGGAAAATCCTTAGTAGTGTAATGAGAAGCAGTCTTTTTACCAAGTCTAATTTGAAGATTATTAAATTGCTCAAGCGTAATTAAAGCAGGGTGCTTACCCCAACCCTCACCATCTTTTCGTTTAATGTAGCCATAAATAAAAGGATTAGATAATAATTTATACCAAGCACTTCTACTTAGCTTTTTACCCCCAAGTTTAACCATTTTTCTGGTTTTGTAATTCCATTTATCATTAAGCGTGTGCAGTGCCTCCATGGGAGAATAACCACTATCAATAATCAAATGAATTGCTTGTTGCAGGAGTGGAAATCTATCAGGGTCTTTATCAATATATCTTTCCTTAGTAATGGGGTTTTGTAAATTTAGATAGCCTTGAATAGCCATGCAGGGTACATACCCATTTCTGATTTTGGTTTTATTACCTCTTTTAACATTTTGGGATTTATCATCACTATCTTTTTTAGCCATTCCAAGCTCTATAGTCAGTAGCAACTGGTCAGAGGAGTCAGTGGTAAAAGTTTTATAGGGAGTGCGTAATTCAAGTATATTGCCAATACTCATTTGGTAAATAAATTCACCAGCATCTTTAGGGTTTCTGCTTATTCTATTTGGTTGCCAACATAAAACTCCATTTGCTTCTTTTTTCTCAATTCGTTTTAACATCTCTGCAAACTTGGGTCTTCCTATTTCATAAGCACTTCTAGCTTCTGTAAAGGTATCTACAATCTCAAGATTAAGTTTTTTAGCATATTCCCTTAGCTCAAACAGCTGTGCTTCAATAGAAAGCAATTGTCTATCTTCTTCCTCTGTACTTTTTCTGGTGTAGATAAAATATTTGATTTTAGGATTTTGTAATTCACTAAACATAGCTTTCCTTATTTTCTCGTTGTGATTATAGCACTGTATTTTATTCTATCTTTCCTAGTTTAACTGCTATTAGATAGTCAGTTAAACATAAATAATTAACTACATTCTGGTAAGAGGTGAAATGGATACCCATTTCACCTCAAAACCCATTATCTTGGGTGGTACAGAAGTCAAGGGGTGCTTCCGCACCTAATCCTTGACTTCCTCATGCTTTGGCTTTGGTTTTGGTTTCTCAAACTTAGGTAGTAATTCCAGTACTTCAGAGGTGGGCGGGTTTACAGCAATATCACTTGGAATTGATAAATCAAAATTTACAGTTTTATCTGTAGTTATTATTCCAATGTCAGCACCTTTTAATAAATCCAATCTTTTTCTGATAGTGCTTGTACACATAACTTTATCAAGCAACAGTCTGTTAAGTTTTTCTGTTGGTTTATCTATGCAAAACCACGTATTGAAAAACTGAAACAAATTCATAGCCTGTTTCTTCCCATATTTTTCTTCTAGTTTTGTGTATATATCTGATAAATCTATGGTATTGAAATTGGTGGATTTAACAAGTTGTGAGAGGTAGTTTTTTAGCATGGTTTCTATAGCTTCATAAGTCAGTCTTTTACAGGTGCTATCAAGCTCTCCAAACTCTTGTTTAATCTGTTTTTTCTTCATTGAAACTTCAAACCTTAAAATTCCTTTACAAGCGTCTAGCATTTTATGTGCATTAGTATAAGCATAAGTCCATTTTTTAAGTTTCCCCATGCTGTGTGCTTTGTATTCTGGTTGTTTTAGATAAAACTTAACCTTGCAGGGGTTTCCATGATACACAACACTTTCATTAGCAATAATGTTTTTCTTTTTCCTTGGGAAGTCATAACTGGATAGGGTAATAATTGCTTTTTCAGCTTCTTCATTTGTTGGAAGCTTCCAAGCATAACAAATATCTAATCTTTGAAGTATCCATTCCTCAATACTGGGTAAAATTATTGTGTAATAGCCTTCAACATTAGCCTTAACCTTGTTTAAGCAATCAACAAGCTTGTCAGGGTACATCATAAAAATATTGCTTCCCCATATAACTTTAGGCGCTGAAAACTCAATATACAGATTTTCCTTATATAAACTTACATAAAGTTGGTAGCTAACATCTAATACAAAGGGTCTTGCAAAATATGACCTTTTTCTTTCGTCTACTTCTGCAAAATCATCCAAATCACTCATGTAACTAGGTCTTGGTTTAATCTCTTTTTTCTCTATGGATTTTTGCATAACCACACCTTTTGTTTCCTCGTCTATGAAAACTTTAAATCTCAAGCTATCAATCATGCTTCCCCCTTTGGAATTGGTTTATAAATCAGCTTGAAGAAATTGAGAAACTGCAAAAACTGTGTTTCTGCTTCATTATCTGAAAGGGTTATATTAAATTTCTTTAGGTACAGTTGTTTAAAATCCTGTATAGCCTGTGTGCTTAACATATTGCACAAAGGTTACTGTTAAGCAGGTGTTTAATAGCAATATTTAATGTATTTAATCTTTGGGGTTATTTAAGAGGGGAGAAATGTATAATCTGTAAGACCCTTTACCACTTGGTTTGATTTTAACAAAGCCCTTTTTAACACCTTTAACATTCGAAAGTCTATCATTTAAAGTTTTAATCCTAGCCCTTATATCTTTATCAGAAGTATCTAACTCTTTAGAAATTACCCTAACTGGTACATATTTTCCCTTAGCTTCTGTGAAACATTTGAATATATGTTTTCCAATATTTGCACCAGTTTGAAAATCAATGCTTCCATACCCACCAAACTTAAAAACTGTATCTGAAGCCCACACAAACCCCTTAGGGAATACTATTTCCTCAGGTAACTGGTATTTATTAAGCTTTGGATTGATTTTACCTAGAAGAAAATTGAATAAATCGTTATATGACTGGATATTGAGTTTATTGATAAGATAGTACCTAACAAAAAGTGTTATACCAATCAGAAACCATAACCACCACAGATTAATTACAGCTCTTACACCACCTATTAAAAATGATTTAGCCACAATCCAGCCAATATTACTTGTATCCATATATTTTATTGTGAGCAGGAGATTTACATTGCTATTGTACTATAGAAATGAAAGAACCCCAGCCTCTTT
>MEUV01000045.1:27979-33725 GCA_001772575.1 candidate division WWE3 bacterium RBG_19FT_COMBO_34_6
GTGCTTGGTGAGAATGGACTTCACAAATCCCACAGCGCTTTCAACCATCACACGCACTTCCCACGTACCATCTGCGCTTTGCACAGGGAGACCCGAGGGAGGGGGTGCAACGAATGAAGCAGGGGTTTGTGAAACAAGGTGGTCATCAATACGCTTCATTGCTTGGGGCGTAGTGTAACCATTGTCGGCGGGGGCTTTTACAAAAAGCTGTACCCATTTCATGACGTGCCTCCTGAAAAAAGAAAACTGAATTTGGTTGATAGGCCTTGTTTTTTTGTTGGCTCTATTTGGGTTAGTGTTGCTATTATAGCATTTACTTTAACCGCCGTCAACACACTATAGGTGATTGTTCAAGTTTAAGCTTGTCAACTCAATACTCCTTCCTACCATGCTAAAATAGGTTCTAACTTGGGATACAGTGTCCCGCCAGCCAAGATGTCAATTTATTTTGACAAATCAATTAACCCATAGTATACTATAAGATAATAAATATTGTCTTTTCTTCAACTAGAATCATAATCATCTGCACAAATTAAGGAGATGAACAAATGTTTAAAAAGATTATTATCCCTGTTTTAACGGCATTTTTACTTGGTTTGGTTATTTCTATCGCTACAGGATTAGTTTTAACACCTGATAAAGCTGTAAATTTACCCGGCGGATCATTTTCTACTGGTTTGATGACAGGTATATTATGGGTATACCTGAGTGGTCTTAAGCGTGGTGGTTTTTATTTAATACTGGCTACTACCTGCGCCGGTCTTATCGGATGGTTAACTTACTGTCTTTTTGTCTAAGGAGGAAGAAATGAACCAAATAGCATTAGTCATCTACTCAATTATTTTGCTTGTGATCAGTGCTTTAGTAATAATGGTTTGTATCAAACGTTATTTGGGAGACAAAGGAAAAAGAGATAATAAATTTTTAATTCTTGTAATATTATGGTGCATTATTTTTTTATCTAATCTGATAATTCTCGGTATGATCGTGTACCTCTACCCGAGCTGATAAAGGATTTTTAATACACCCCCGTTGGATTACAACATAATCGTTGGCCATGCGGGGGATTTTTTATATTAAGATAAAAAAAGCTCAGAACACCTGCATTTGATTGCGTAAATGTCTGAGCCATTTATTATTTAATAGCCATTTCTAGTATTTCTCTCAACTCCTCAAGTCTAAGTGGTTTTTCAATATAAAAATCTACCAGGTTCTCAACAACGGGATGTTTAGTGTTTGTCTCTAATCCAACTTTTATATTAGGAAATCTATTTTTAACAGCTAACAAAACCTCTTGTAGATCAGCCATTGGCTTTATTGTTCCGCAGTGAATAACGAGTATTTGTTTATTGAAGCAATTTTTAAGTATGCTGGTCTTTGCCACACTATGAAGTTTTGTTATTTTAAAGTTGTATTTTTTTTCAAAAAATTTTATTGCAGTCCCCCAGCAATAGTCCAGATGATAAGAGTTCAAATGATCAATATAGTCCTGGTCCGCCCATAAGATATTAATGCACATTTTTGAATACCCCCTCATCCTTGTTTTACGGTATTTAATTCTTTTAAAATTTCAGATCGTGACATCCACCTAAGGGGAGTTTTTGAGTCTATAATTTCCACTAGATACCTTTTAACCCCATCTATGATCATTGAGTTTGTAATCTCAACACAAAGGATCTTCTCTCTATAATATTTCATAAAAAATTTAAAACCAAGCGTAATACTATATGTTTTAATTCCCCGTTCGCACTTTAAAGCCCTGTTGTAAGCCTCTGCATCGCCTGTACCATAATACCTTTTACCGCAAACGTCACACCTATATGAGTGTACTATTGTCGGCATTTCTAACCTCCTTTATTTTTTAGTTTTATCTAGCAATATTTGTTGTAATATTACGCTTGTTTTTTAATAAAATCAAAATTGGTATCATTAGTAATATGCAAAAAAGGTGGGTGGGAATTATTGCGAATATTTTTCTTATTATTTATTTTTCCTTATTTTTTGCACAAAAAATTTCACTTCCTACAGCTGATCTTGGACGCCATATTACAAACGGTAAAATTTTTATACAAACAGGCAAGGTTGTCTCCACCAACTATTATTCATACACCGAACCTGATTTTCCTGTTGTTAACCACCACTGGTTTTCCGGAGTAATTTTTTATATAGTACAAAAAGTTGCAGGATTTTCAGGACTTTCAGTTTTTTATATTCTAATAAGCGGAGCAACAGTTTATTTTTTTTATAAAATTGCAAAATTAAAATCATCTTTTGGTGAGGCTTTTTTAATTACCTTATTTCTAATTCCCTTAATGGCAAATAGAAAAGAAATAAGACCAGAAGGATTCAGCTATTTTTTTATAGGATTATATTTTTACCTCCTAACTTTATTTAACGATAAAAAAATTAAAACAAAGCTATTGTACGCAATAATTTTGGTATCCCAGCTAATATGGGTAAATACTCATATATTTTTCATAATGGGAAATTTTATTATATTAGTATTTTTATTTAATGAAGCTTTAAAAAAGTGGATTTTCAAAAAAAATAACAATTTTAAGCAATTATTAATTTTAAGCATATTTTCTTTTGTATTCTCATTGCTAAATCCCTATGGAATAAAAGGTCTTCTGGAGCCTTTTAATATTTTTAAGGAATATGGCTATATGATCATAGAAAATCAGTCCGTATTTTTTATGCAAAAAAGAACTCCTAATTTTACTTATTTCTATTTTGAAATGTTAACTATTATTTCTTTTGTTTCTTACATAATTCTAGCTTCTGCAAAAAATATAAAAAATAATATTCATGTAATTATTTTTTCTATTATTTATCTAATTTTATCTTACAAAGCTATAAGGATAATACCGATCTTTGCCTTATTTGATGCTGTTATTTTGGCTATTGTTTTTAGTAAATATTTTAAAATCAAAGAAAGTATCTTAATTTATGCCTGTATGTTTTTTGTAATCGTTACATTTATTCCCGGACATTATTTTAGTATTTTCAAAAATAATTTTGGTATAGGTTTAAGAGATAATGTAAATAAATCAGGTGAATTTTTTATCCAAAATAATATAAAAGGACCTATTTTTAATAATTATGATATCGGAGGGTACCTTATTTATTATTTAGACGGAAAAGAAAAAGTATTTGTTGATAACAGGCCTGAGGCATACAGTGTTGAATTTTTTACAAAAACATATGTCCCGATGCAGGAAAATGAACAAACTTGGAAAGAAATGGATCAAAAATATAATTTTAATGCTATTTATTTTTATAGACATGATGCTACCCCCTGGGCGCAGCCATTTTTAATACAGCGGATAGAGGATAGCGGTTGGATGCCTGTTTTTGTTGACGATTACACATTAATTTTGGTAAAAAATAATGAACAAAATAAGGATATAATTGATAAATATAGGCTGCCTAAATCTATGTTTAGGAGGACTTAATTTTTAGGAGGTGAAAAAAATGAAAGGTTTTATAGATTTTATTAAAGAACAAGGTATAGTAGGCCTGGCTATTGGTTTTATTTTGGGTGGTTCAGTGACCGCAGTAGTTACCTCCCTTGTTCAAGACATTATCAACCCAATTGTTGGTATTTTACTTGGTTCGGTTGGTAACTTTGGTGATGCCGTGCTTATTATCGCAGGTGCAAAGATCCAATATGGACATTTTATTGGTGTTTTGATTAATTTTGTAATTATAGCTTCGATTGTTTTTTTTATTTTCAAACAGTTGGCGGATAAGTTAGACAAGAAAAAATAATATACATAGCAGGAATAAAATAATAAAATAATGCCTGTTTAAAAAATTTAATATTGTGGAGGGATGCGAGAGAGGCCAATTCGGCTCGCCTGGAAAGCGACGCACTCAGAAATGGGTACGGGGGTTCGAATCCCCCTCCCTCCGCCACGGAAATTTGTGGGCAGAACATAATGAAAATTACTGAACATAAAAAAGGAGTTTATAGTCTTGTTTACCTTGCATTAGTTTACGCTTCAATGGGCTTGTTTGTACGTTATTTGGCAACATCGTTTGAAATATTTCAGCAGATTTATCTTAGAATTTTTGCAGCGTTTGTCATCGCCTTAATCGTATTTAACAGAAAACTTGATTTTTCTAAACTATTAAAAATTAGTGTCAAAGAATGGGGACTTATATCCCTAAGGGCTTTTTGTTTCTATATTTTAGGTGTTAATTTATACACCCGTGCTCTATTACTGACAAAATACAGCAACGTTTCATTCATAGGATCTTTACCAATAACAGCTTTGTTCGGTTTTTTACTTTTTAAAGAGAAGCTTGGTCTTAAAAAAATTTTACTAATTGTTCTTGCTTTTGTCGGTGTATTTCTTATCTCAGTTACAGATTATTCAAATCTATTAAAATGGGGGTTGGGTGATATTTATGCCTTAATATCTGCAGTTTTTTTCTCCTTTGGTTATGTTACAAGACGTTGGCATTCTAACCTACTGAATAATCAAGAAATTACTGCGCTTACATTTTTCTTGGGAATATTTATGCTCTTGTTTGCTTCTTTTGTTAGCGGTGAGGGAGTACCAACTACTGGTTGGGGTCTTGGAATAGGATTGGCAATACTTGGAGCGGGGTTCTTTAATGTTATGAATAATTACCTTTCCAACTACGGCTTTCAAAAAGTTGAAGCTATTCTTGCCAGTAATATTCTTACACTTGAATCTTTTTTTGCAGTATTACTTGGCTTTCTATTCTTCAGAGAGTTTCCTTCACTTAAGGAATTATTCGGCGGATTATTAATAGTTTTAGCAGTTGTATTAATGAATGAAGTGGAGAGTACGGAAAGTAAAAAGACTTCATAAGTAACTACCGACATTATTAAGTAGATTTACACCCTGGAAAAAAGTTCCAAGTACGTCCCACGCTCCCTGCCAAGTAATAAAATCCAATTCTACCGGTATATTGTAGTTCCCATCCCACCAGTATCTTATATTTAATAATTTGATATATTTTTTTGATTCTTGTATACTCTGACCTACAAACTATCATTTTAACCCATAAGGAGATCATTCATGGAAGGGATCGAGTTCATTTATGAAGGTGTTAAATATAGGGTTACAGACCCCAATTTTTACAACCGATTCTCGAGAGTTGTGCTTCCAGACAAACGTGTATTACACATTAATAATTGGTTGGCAGTAAAAGATACTCCCGTAAGGCCATTAAGCTGCGATACAGTGGATCACACCTACCAGGACCTTTCACCAGAGGAAATAGCACGTCGAGTGGGTTTTTGTTCCGTTGCGGTTGCTGTTTAATAAATTTCCCCCTTATAACTATTTAAATTAGGTAGTTACATAGGGGGAATTCTTTTTTATATTATATTGTGCGAAAAAAGTTCCATGTGCATCCCATACCCTCCGCCAGTTAGACAGGAAACAATTAATCTCAAAATGCTATAATCCACGTAAGAGAATACTCAAAATCAAACTAAAGAAAGGGAGTGACGATGATACATAAATATCTTGTAATTGTGACGGGTACAGAGGGTTATAAGTTTGTTAAAGAAATTCATCCATTCGCTGTTGCAACAGATATTTTATTTACCGAAAACCACAGGGCGCTGGCTGTTAGAATACCTGGAGGAGAGATGCTAGACCCTGTCCTTTTGGTCGAAATTGATGATCATGATGTGGATCCCGCACAGTTGGAGACAAAATTTAATACATTTGCACTCACGAGATTAATCATTGGCTACCGAAAG
>MEUV01000045.1:33855-41421 GCA_001772575.1 candidate division WWE3 bacterium RBG_19FT_COMBO_34_6
TTATATATTTGTGATACAATCCAAAAAATCCATAAACCAATTAAAGATAATGAAAAAAAAGGAGAGCGATACCATGTATTTTGGAGCTAATTACTGGATTATACCTTACCACAGTGACAACGGAGATGATATTCAAAAAATGCTTGAGGAGTTAGGATTCACAATTCAAAATTTACACGACAATATTTCTTGTGTTGTAACACCGCCTATGGGATGGTTTGCTAAACCTGCAGAAAAACCGAAGAAAAATATAGTTCCAGAGATGTTTCCTGCAAACAGCACGGAGTGGACTGAGGGGATGATCATCTTTGATGCAACCAATACTCCTCGGATACAAGCAATTTATTATCATGGTGATGAAGAAGACCTATTTGATAGTGATGGCGGTTGGTTGAACTTTGCTTAAAAAAATTAAGAGAAGTTTTACAAATTTCTTGAACGCAACCCCTTTTTGGTTGACAACTGTAGTTAAGTTGGCCATGTAAGGGGTTTCTTCCTTTTTAAGTAGGGTTTCACCTAGGCTAAAATTCATCCCCAAAAAAACCTCCCTCCACCATGTGATTATGTCAGAAATTAGGTATATAATCCGAATATGAAAAAGATACAAAAACAAGTAGATGATTGGGTAAATCAGTATAAAATTGGATATTTCAAACCCCTAGAAATTTTAGCGAGGGTGACCGAGGAAGTTGGTGAACTTGCTAGAGAATTAAATCACCGCTTCGGGCCAAAAAAGAAAAAATCATCTGAGCAAAACAGAGAAATTGAAGATGAGATCTCGGATATAATTTTTGCTTTAGTATGTTTAGCGAATTCTTTAAATATAGACCTGGATAAAGCCTTTAAGAAAACCATGGACAAATGTTATGGAAGAGATAAAGATCGGTACGAAAAGAAATAAGTTCCAAGAAAATTACTCCTCGCCAGTAAATGTATAATAGTTTCATGAAAAAAATAAATACAAAAGTAAATCTCATAGAATATCAGAAACTGTGTAAAAGAACTGCCAAAACATTTAGCGATAAAGAAAAGGAAGCAAGTAGAAATGGAAGAAGAGTTGATTGGAATGAGGAATAGTTTTCCAAAGAAAAGTTCAAAAACTCTCAAAACTTTTAATTTTTCCATCACTTAGGTTTAATACTTTATCTACACCTACCATCTCAACAAAATACCTATCATGTGAAACAAGAAGCAGCGTACCTTTAAACTCGTTTAGACTTTTTTCTATAACTTCTTTGGTCTCAATATCCAAATGATTGTCCGGCTCGTCTAATATTAATAGGTCATAATTTTTATAAGCAAAAATTGCAAAGGCAAACCTAGCCCTTTCCCCCGGGCTTAATTGCCAGATCCTTTTTTGTATAGATTCCTTATCAAACAAGAATTTATTCAAATATCCAAAAGCTTTCGCAAAATAAATTTCCGTTTTTTCTACAAATTCTTCAAACAAAGTATTATTTGAGGTTAGATCAGATTGAACCTGTGAAAAATACCCCACGTTTATGTTATTTCCAAGTTTAAAATTTCCTGAGGTTGGTTTTTCCATACCCATAATAATTTTTACTATTGTGGTTTTTCCTGCCCCGTTTGGACCGTATAACCAGACCTTTTCTTTACCCCTTAATTCAAAGTTCAAATCTTTGAAAACTTCCTTTTGGGCGTATGCTTTTGAAATATTTTCAAACCTTATCATTAATTTGCTTAAATGTACATTTGATTCAAACTCAATATTCTTAACCTTTTTTGTTTCATATTTTTCTTTTTTATTTCCTACAATTTCCCTGTCTATTCTTTTTTTTACGGAAGACACGGCTCTACCTCTTTTTTTACCGTCTTTTATTTTTCTTACATTTTCTAACAGTGTTTCCAGTTGGGCTTTTTTCTTCAAAAACAAAACATATTCCTGGTCCCACTTATTTATTAATTTTAACTTTTCTTCCTTGTAATAATCATAATCTCCGACAAATCTATATATCTGCTCTTTATCAATTTCCCATATTTCATCAACCGTGTGATTTAAAAAAGATCTGTCATGCGAGATCATCATCACAGTTTTATCCAGATGCTTTATATACCCCTCAAACCACATAATACCCTCAATATCCAAATGATTAGTGGGCTCGTCGATAAATAGAGCAGTGGGATCTTTAAGTAATGCTTCGATAAGTTTAATTTTCATTTTTTGCCCCTCACTTAGAGTTTTTAAAGTTTGATAAGGATCAAAATTAACAAATTTTAATTTTGATGCTAAGAATTCTATTTTGTAAAAATCCCATTTTGAATCCAATTTTTTTTCTAAATATTCCCCAACCAGTTCATCCGAGAAAACAAATTCCTGAGGGATATATCCGAGGATCTCATCATGTATTTCCAGGTTTCCTTCCGTTAACTCTTCTACGCCGTTTACTATTTTAAACAGAGTGGTCTTGCCGCAACCATTTTTACCCACAAGTCCGATTTTCCTACCGTTTCCTATTTTGAAGTTAATATTAGTAATAATTTCCCGGTCTCCGTATGCTTTTGTAATATTATTTCCTGTAATCACGAAGTAAAATATACCATTTTTTGGGATTTTGAGATAAAAAAGAGACCAAATACCAGCATTTATAAGTATTGGGATTATTTAAACTTCAAGAGATGAGATTTTTAATTTTTTCTTGCCGTTATCTTCCGTTTCGGTTAGCGCCTCCCAAAAATAATCTTCTTTTAAAGTAGTCCAACCCTTGATAATAGGATCAAGGCGCCTTTCCATACTTCGTCTGCAAGTAATCCTTCGGCCGACGGACTCAATTGAATTAAGTAATTTTTCTGTGTGAAAAAAAGAATCATTAATATCTGTTCTAGTTTGTGTCGTTAGAACCCTATTAGTATTCTGTAATCTCCACAGCATATTATTGAGTTCCTCGTCGGAATCTTCGATAGGAAGACCGAGAAGTTTTGCTTTTCTTCTAGTTATAGGGTATCCGTGGGCAGGATATTTATGATTAAGATTTTCAATTAATTCTGCAGCTTTTTCCTGCTCTAAGGTGTTTTTCCTCAAAGATATAATATCCTGGCATAACATTTCCGATAAGGTAGATGTTCTTTCCAGTGCTCCAAAGGAAACCGGATGGATATAGCTGAAGATAGTTTTATATATATCTAATTTATCTTTTTCTTCACTTGTGTTTTTCATCAAAACTTCTACTGCACGTTTTACCTCTTCCAACTCAACACTAACAGGTTGATTATCCCTTCCTTTTGGATTTAAGGGGTGAGTTATGCTGGTATCTACCGCGGTTAGATATGCCAAAGGTGTCATTATTATCTTATCCCCGGCTAGACTTAACATTGTGGCGGCGCTGGCCGCAACTTCCGGAATTACTATAATAAGTTCGCTGCAGTAATTTTTTAACAGCGACGCTATTCTAAATGCACTCTTTCCATCTCCGCCATAGGAAACCAATATAAAGAACAGTTTATCTTTAAATCCGATATCCTTCAGGTTGGTATAAAAATATTTAACGTCATCTCCTACAATCGACTCGGTTGTATAAAAACTAATAACAGGACCTCCTAATTTTTTTTCAATATCGTTCAAACAGTTTTGGGTGTCATCCCAATAAAGAGGAGGCATCTTATATGGTAATTTTGTAGCAGTAGCAGTAGCAGGAGTGGGTGGTTTATTCACGCTAGGGGGTATTTGAGCAGCAGGCTGTTGAATTAATGGTTGAGTTGGAGTTTGATTAGAATCTTCATTCATATTGGCAGTTTAAATATCTAAAATTATTCTACATTCATTTTTATGTACAAGCAATGAAATTGAGTTATTAATCAAGAAATCTCCGGCCAGTACTAAATGATATTTCCTTGGAAATTGGGACTTTTTGTGTTATACAGTTGTGTATGGATCCTGTTTCCCAAATTAAGCAAAGTCTTGATATTACCGATGTTGTTGGTTCGTATGTAAGCCTAAAAAAGTCAGGAAAAAATTACAAAGGGTTATGCCCGTTCCATTCCGAAGATACGCCTTCTTTTATGGTCTCCCCTGAAATACAGATATACAAATGTTTTGGCTGTGGGGAGGGCGGAGATATGTTTTCTTTTGTAGAGAAAATTGAGGGGGTAGATTTTGCCAGAGCCTTAGAACTTTTAGCTGATAAAGCCGGGATTAAAATCGAGAAAGGTTACTACGATCCTAACAAAGAAAAGAAGATAAAGATACACGAAATAAACAACATCACAGCTAAATTTTATAATTTTTTGTTAACAAAACATCAAATAGGTAAAGAGGGTCTTAATTACCTTCATGAGAAAAGAAAGATCAAAGACGTAATCATCAAAGATTTTATGCTGGGATATGCACCTAACCGTTGGAGCAGCCTCTACGATTTCTTAAAGAAAAAAGGATTTGCCGATGATGATCTTTTGCTTTCTGGTGTTGTGATAAAAAAATCATCAGGAGAAGGTTTTATCGATAAGTTTAGGGGAAGGATAATTTTCCCTTTGATAGCAGAGGATGGGAAAGTTGTAGGATTTAACGGGAGGGATATTGTCGGTAAAGACCCAAAATATTTAAATACTGCCGAAACTCTTGTTTTTAATAAAGGAAGCTTTTTGTACGGCCTTAATAAATCAAAACTGGAAGTCAAAAAGTCCGGGGCAATTTTGGTTGAAGGTCCCGTCGATGTTATAAACTCTTGTCAGCACGGCATTACTAATGTAATTGCGTCGTCGGGTACTGCTTTAACCACGATACAGCTTAAAATAATTGCCAGGTATACACAGGACATATATTTTTGTTTTGATTCAGACGCAGCAGGGAGATCTGCAATTGTCAGAGCATTGGATCTTACAAATTCTTTAAACTTTAATACGCATGTCATTTCCATTCCCGAACCATATAAAGATCTGGATGAGATTTTGACCAAGGATAAAAAACTTGCTTTGCAGGTTGTTAAGCACCCGGTACCTATCTATGATTTTTATTTATCGGACGCATTCAAAAAATTTGATAAAACTACAGCTTACGGTAAGAAACAAATTGCAAATTTTTTAATGCCGATATTTTCAAGAATAAAAGATTCTGTGGTAGCCGATCATTATATAAAAAAGCTCGCCGAGGAAATACAGATAAGAGAAGAAAGTCTAAGGCAAACAACCTCAAAAAATATTCAGGATAGAAAAGAAATACCAGAAAATGTTACAGGAAAAGAAGAAAATAATATAAGTGAAAGGTCAACAGAAGAGTATTTACTGGCATTAATTTTAAAACAAGACCTTGACACTATGGGGTTAACTGTGTATAAATTGGAGGCATCTGATTTCCAAAAAGACACAAATAAAGATATTTTTTCCAAACTTGTTGTATATATAGATAGTAAGCCTGATGAGTTTGATATAAAATATTTTACAGGTAGCTTTTCAGAAGATTTAAAAAATTATATCTTGGATTTATATCTTTGGGATTTTGCTGATACAGCTTCAAGCCAGGTTTTATTTGAAAGAGAAATAGAAGCAACTATTCTTCGTATCAAAAAAGATACGATAAAAAGAGAGTTGAAAAATATAAGTGCACAAATAAAAATGGCTGAGTTGGATAACAACAGCGAAAAAATCAAGGATCTTTCCGAGAGGTTTAGTGAGCTATCTAAAAAATTAAATTAAATATGCCAAAAAAAATAGCAAAAGAAAAAAGTAAAGAAACTATAGAATCAGAACAAATTGCTCTAAAAGAAAGAAATATTAAAAAGCTTGTGACAGTAGGAAAAAAACAGGGATATTTGACTTTAGCCCAAATCCTGGAGTTATTTCCCAACGCTGAAGAGGATATCGAAACACTGGATTTTCTATACGAAAAGCTGATGGACGAAAAGATCGATGTTTTTGACGTTGAATCGGAAAAGGAAGCGGAAAAATTAGCTGAAATTGAAGAGATCGATCTTTCAAAGATAAAAATAGACAAATCTATCTCATCAGATCCGGTAAGAATGTATCTTAGAGAGATAGGTAAAGTAGATCTTTTGAGCGCCGTACTTGAGGTAGAGCTGGCCAAAAAAGCTGAAGTATTAAGATATAAAACTATCATAAAAGAATTAAAGGAATATGAAGGAAAAGCACCCACACCAAAGCAGATCGCCTCACAAATGGCTCTTAGGGAAAGTGAAGTAAAAGAGGTTTCTAATTATGCCAAAAGAATCAGCGACCACGAGTCTCAAAAGGCTGCCGATATGCTAACAGAAGCTAATCTACGGCTTGTTGTTTCAATTGCCAAAAAATATATGGGTAGAGGTTTGCACTTTTTGGATTTAATTCAAGAAGGAAACGTAGGTCTTATGCGCGCAGTTGAGAAATTTAACTGGAGAAGAGGATTTAAGTTCTCCACTTATGCCACATGGTGGATCAGACAAGCTATTACAAGAGCCATAGCTGATCAGGCCAAGACCATTAGAATTCCCGTTCATATGGTTGAAACAATTAATAAATATAAAAAAATTGAAAGAGAGCTGGAGCAGAAATTACAAAGACCACCAACCCCCGGGGAGGTTGCAAAGGTTATGGGTATAGATTTTGAAAAAGCTGCTGAAATAGAAAGGATCTCCCAGGACACCACCTCACTTGAGACCCCCGTAGGCAAAGAAGAAGACACCAGATTGAAAGAGTTCATTAAAGATGAGGTCACTGTCTCACCATTTGATTCCGCCTCCCAGGAACTCTTAAAAGGGCATATAGACGAAGTTTTGGAAACATTAAATCCAAGGGAAAGAAGAGTACTGGCGCTTCGTTTTGGCCTTAGGGATGGTAGAACAAGGACGCTCGAAGAGGTAGGTAAGGAGTTTGGAGTTACAAGAGAACGTATTAGACAAATAGAAGCAAAGGCTTTAAGAAAATTAAGGCACCCGTCACGTAGCAAGAGACTTAGAGATTATCTTTAATAACGGCTTCCCGCAGGTATTTTTAGCGGAGATAAATTTTTATAAATAAAAACATCAGACAATGGTATTAGGTTTGGCTTTGATAGTACATATTCTTTTATCAGCTCGTATTGGTTTGTGTTCTGTAGACTATTTTCAAACTCCATCCACCCGGCACTATAAAGTGGAAAATTTTTTTGGATAATAGGTTTTTTATAATACTCAAGCGGCCGTGATGAAATAATTATGTAATCAAAATATTTGGGGTCAACCGGATAGTAGAGCTGTGCATTTTGGTTTGGGTAAACCTCCACTTTTTTTACATTTGCATAGGGAAGCTTGTTCATCGGATCAAGACCTTCCTCTGTGTATACCAGTTTGGTTGACTGTTCACTTGAATTTTCTTTCATCCAAAGATAAGCATTGGATTTAGGTGTATATCTGGTAAATTGTTTGGTTAGCAGAATAGGATAATAAAGATAAGATATAGAAATAAAAAACATTAATACAAAAAATACCGGCTTTTTTAGTTTGTTTTGTATCAAATAAATTCCATAGCCGGCATACACGATGATAATCGGTAAAATTGGTAGGATCCATCTATCTACTCTTCGTGATTGAATTGAGAAGAATAAAAGATAAATAATAATTTGTCCCAGCATAAATAAATGAA
>MEUV01000045.1:41442-41733 GCA_001772575.1 candidate division WWE3 bacterium RBG_19FT_COMBO_34_6
AAGATATTTGAAATTTTTATTAGAGATAGAAAATACTTGAAAGGATTTGTATCCACTGAATCAAAAACAATACCACCTTCTTTTGTTGCCATTATTACAACTCTATAAATAAAGTCTTGGGAAAATGCAATAGCAAAAGGATTTGTTAAAATGAATACTCCCAGCACCAATAAACAAAACATGATAAAACTTTTAATATCCTTTTTGTATAAATAAATTAATAAAAATAAAGGTAAGGTAATTAAGGATGTAATTTTTGTTCCTACTGCCAGGCCAAAAAACACACCGGAA
>MEUV01000045.1:41756-55640 GCA_001772575.1 candidate division WWE3 bacterium RBG_19FT_COMBO_34_6
TATGATGAGATTGTAATAAGAATTGCTTGAAAAATATCATTATTGAGATAGTGCGCATGCACAATTAATTTCCAGTTAAATAAGGCAATTAAAAAAGAGATAATAGCCAGATACTTTTTCCCGAATAACTTGTTTGTTAATAAATATATAAAAACCGGAATCAATATTGTCAGAAGATTGCTCAGCACTCTAAGATAAATAAAAATAGTAGTTTTATCAAAAGTAACATTAAAAATATTAAGGATTTTGCTAAATAGCATGGTGAAAAAGGTAAAAAAGTATACGGGGAAAGTACCGTAAACATAAGATACCGGTATTAATTTGTACCAGTTATTCTCCAGAACAATGTTTTTTAATTCATAGGTATATTTAATTGCCGGTTCTGCAATTTCGGGCTCATCGGCATAAAAGCTGTGGGGTAAGCCAAACTCTATATGATAAAGTCTCAGGTACAATCCGGTTAGGCAGATTATGACGAGAATAATTATATTTAATCTTTTCATTTATTGAGATAAAATTTTTTTTGTTTCTTCTTTATAACTCTCAACGTTAGGCTGGTCAAATGTGTTTACCCCCATAAGTTTTCCAAGGTACATCATTTCCAGCATTTTAAACTGCATAAATTCACCTAGAGAATATTCGGTAATATCATCCAAAACAATTTCCGTAAAAGGCAGGTTATTTTTGGCAAAGGTTATTTTTACACCTTTTAGAATAGCGCTCATAATTTCAGCAGCACTTTTTTCTTCTACCTCTTCCATAATTTCTATTGTCGGATTTTTTGGTATCGATATATTTTTTCCATGTGTTTTAGAGCTAACAAAAGTAAAATATTTATCCTTGATCCCGCCAAGATAGAGCTGTCCCATAGAATGAAGATCTGTTGATCCGATCGACACTGTCGGGGTAATGCCCTTACCGTCTTTTCCTACACTTTCTCCCATAAGTTGAACGTACCATTTACCCAGCGATTCAAGTTCTGATTCAAAGAAAAAGTTGTTATTAATGAGCTTTCCTTTTGTATAATTTGAAAATTGTATAATAGCCGAAACCATTGATGGATTCTTGAACACATTTCTATTAAGTCCGAATTTTCTGGTTTCCATAGCTCCTCTTAATAATTCCGGAATGTTCACCCCCACACAGCAAAGTGGAAAAAGACCGACACTTGAAAAAGTTGAAAATCTGCCACCCACCTTATTCGGGATAGGTAGGCAATCTATTTTAAGGCTTTTGGCAATTTTCCAAAGGTCGGAATTATACGATGTTGTAATTACAAGTCTATCTCTTGTGTAATCTATTCCGCTTGTAATAATTTCAAGATTAGCAATAGTTTCTGTAGTTTTTCCCGATTTACTGATGGCATTTATTACCAGCTCCTCCGGATCCGTAATTTGATTTTTTAGAAAACTATATAGTTTATAAATAAACTCAGGGTCATTAGTATCTGCAAAAATCATCTTTGGAAACCTATGTGGCTCAACTATATCGTAGTAACCATATAAAGCATCGTAGACAGCCTTTGTTCCGAGATTTGATCCGCCTATGCCTATATCTAAAACATATTTTAATTTTGGTGTCGCGTATTTTTCTCTTAGTTTTAATACTTTTTCAACTATGATTTCATCAAAGGGTAAATTTAAGGAGCTTTCATCATATAGATAGTTGTTAAGTTGAGCAACTTTATTAAGTTTCTCATTGTACTCTTGTAGCAGGGTGCTTTGAGACTCGATCTCTTCTTTTTTTACATGTGCAGTTTCTTCAAATCTGAATATCATAGGCAGTATGTTTATTTTAGCATCTGTTGTTAAAAAATATCTATATTGTTACCAAAAATTTAAGAAAAGTTTAAGAAAACACGAATTTTTAATCTTTTTATTGTTGTTACAACAACAAATAATCAAATTTCGCACACAAATGACCTAACTGCCATAATAATCCACAATTTTTGAATAAAAAGTTGATTTTTACTTGATTAGATAACCAAATTCGTTTTTGATATCAATTTTTTTTATAATAGATTTTCCGGACATTGCAATAAAACTTGTGATTATCTGCTCCTCCTTTTTTTGAATGGAAGACCTTTTTACCATGGATTCTTTATTTCCTGTAATGAGAATATACTCTGCCGGTATTCTGGCCAAGTTTACCAATAGATGCCTCTCCTGCCTATTTATTACAGGTACAAGTTTCATCATGAGGACCACATCAAATTTTTCTTTATATGACGGTAAATAATTGTGCCAATCCCGTTGACCGATCTTTTCATTAAATAACTCTACATTTTGTAGATTATTTTCCCTAACAAAATCTAATATTTTTTTATAGGAACTATGATCTTTATCAAGCCAGATATATTTTTTTATATTTTTATAATCGTCAAACGGGAACGAGGTAAGAAACATTCCACCGCCCACATCAAAAACTACATCCACTAATTTCAAAACATCATTGATTTGAAATAAGAATTCTTTGAGGTACTCAGCTCTTTCTTTTGTGGAAATATGGGATAGTTGTGGAGTGGCACCTTCTTTTTGGTATGTCCGAAGACTATAGTATATTTTTTTCTTAATTTTTTTAACAAAGTCTTTATACGCAGAGGTTCTGTATATTTTTTTAGGATCCTTTTCTTTTCCCCATTTGCTAATGATCTTATTATATTTTTTGACTTCTTCATGGATAATCTTTTCTGCTTCTATCCCGCTTATTTTGTATTTTTTACATATATCAGATACCAGCTCTTTGATTAAAATATCAATCATTTTTTAATGATAACACTAAACTAGTTAAATAAGGCTTTAGCTGTATCCCAAAAAAATGCATTTTTATTTACATATTTCTCCCAATACCACCACTCAACACCCCAAAAATATAAATCTTTAAATCCTGCCTTTTGCGCGTAAGTGACCGTATCCAAAAAATCATGTCTGGACATTGTCTTATTCTTTTCGTTTTCGGTCAACTTATTATTGACAACCGGACCCCAAGGTTCTCCCTGCAATTCTGTCACAATAATTTTGTCTTGAGGAACAAGTGTGAGTCCCGCCTTAATTTTGTAGGTCCAGTGAGCCAACGGATATTTAAAGTAAATAAAATTACCAAAGAGCATGTGCCAAAAGTCATACCAAACTTTTCTGTACATCGAAATACCAAGGTAGTCTCCTACTTGATAAGCTGGGAACCAGAAACCTCCCTCCCCGCTGTCTTGAACCAAAATCGGTCTGGAATCTATAGATTTAACAAGATCAATTTCTTTTTTGACAAACTCTTTTTTAATCGGCGGGTAGCACTCACCGAATTTGAAAAAGGGCTCATTTTCTCCCTGCCATATTTTGATTGATTTAAAATCCTTAAGTGTTGAAGTGGTTATTTTTATATATTCTAGAAGTTCCATATTCTGAGCCTCTTCACTTTTTTGCTCTTCCCACCATTGCGGTTCAAAGCACTCGGGGTATCTTGGAACTTTTCTACCTATGGTCATAATTACATTTAAGTTTCTTTTTTCCGCTTCTTTTAACTGCCATAATACATCTTCATAATTATATTGATCTTTCGTTGACTCCACTTCGTCCCAGTAAGCTACTAATCTTAAGTTTTTAACACCAAGATCATCAAGTGCGCTAATATAAACTTTCTTCCAATCAAGTCCCAGGTCGTTACAGTATTTTTTGCTGAAAGTCACTCCATAATTAATATCTTTTTGAATTTGAGGTTTATAAAAATAGAAAATAATAAATGGGGAAACTAATAAGATTATCAAAAAAATAATAATTGCCTTGAAAATATGAAGCTTAAAGATTTTTATTAAAAATATTTTTAATTGTTGAATTTCCTTAAATTCAGAGGATACATGTTTTCTTTTAAATATCTTTAAAAATTTAGGCAGCATAGTTATCTTGTTATTGTATTATTTTTACATATATTTGCATATTCATAAAATGATCCTCTTGGAGTGCGTTTTAGATTATCCTTATAATCAATTTCTACCAATCCGAATCTTGGCCAAAATCCCTCCGCCCATTCATAGTTATCGGTCAAAGCCCAGTGGAAATAACCCTTAAGATCAACACCTTTTTCTAAAGCGTGCGCCATAGACCACATAGACTCATTAATGTACCAGCTACGGTTTTTATCTCGGCTGTCTGCAAGACCGTGTTCGGTAATATAGATTGGTAATTTGTATTTTTTAATATTTATTAGGATATTTTCAAGCCCTTTTGGATAAAGCCACCAACCAAGATCAGAAGTAATGTCATTAGGATTTTTGGGTTTTAAATTTTTTATTCTATTAGTAAAATAGTAATTTACTCCGATCAGATCGAGTTTTTTGATAATAGGTTTGATAAAAAAATCTGTATTTAAAAAAAGTAACAATTTTACGATCAATTTATCAAAAAAGAATTTACTGGTAGGATCAACTTCCCAACAAACAAGATTTTGTACGATCCCTACCGGTGAATTAATTACTTTTTTAATCGCATCGTATGCTTTTAAATGGGCTCTCATAAAATTTATCTGTACAATTAATGCTTCTAACGGATTATTTCTTTGAGGCGGCCATCTGCCGTTTAGGTACGCCACACCGCTGTATACCTGGGGCTCGTTTATTGTCAGGTATACATCAATTAGATCACCTAACTCAATGGCACATTTTTGAGAATATTTGGCAAAGTAACCTGCTGATTTTGGATTTACCCACCCGCCTTTTTTAGCAAACCAAATGGGATTTGTAAAATGGTGTAGGGTAACAAATGTTTTTAATCCGTTCTTTCTGGCAGAATTAAGAACTTTTTTGTAATGCTCTATTTCACCTTGATTAAAATTATTCTCATCGGGTTCTATCCTACTCCATTCAAGACCTAATCTGATAGCGTTATTATTACATTGGAGAGAAAGATCAAAATCTTCTTCGTATTTGTTATAAAAATCACAGGCGTTATTAGAACACTCAAGCGGCCATTTTGATTTGAATTTTTTAAACAATAAAAATTTATCCTTTTTTTTATCTCTATTTTCCCACAACCACCAATCAGAATTTTTGTTATTCCCCTCAACCTGATACGCAGCGGAAGCCGTTCCCCATAAAAAATCTTTTGGAAAAGTAAATTGAGCCATATATATTAAGTATACTATTTAGTTGGAACAAAAGAGGTGCGTTCAATTTCCATTTAAAATGTTATTTATTGTTTAATTTTTTAATTGCCACTATGCCAAAAAGAACTGCGCTAAAAAGGACGATTGCCCATGAATAGTACATGTAGTCTAAATTTTTTGAATACAATGTATTTAACGCAACTAAATTAAAAGCTAGAAGAACTAGTGAGGCTACTGGCATAAGTATATTTTTTCTCATAAGAATATTATATGGTTAATAGAAACAAAAATAAACATTCTCATTTAGTAGATAAATAAGAATAGCCCAAAAAAGCTTACTATTATAACAAAAACGCTTGCCCAGAAGTACTTGACCGTATAATCTTTTTTGCCGTACATTGCACTAAAAACTATTTTTCCGATCATATTAGTAGCATTTATACAAAGCAGCGCAAGAAGAGCATATTCTTTGGTGACCATACGACCGGCAAGTTCTGATAAATTTATAATAACCGCGTCAATTCCTGTTAACGCACCCAAAATAGAAGTAATTAAAAATCCGGATTCTCCGAAAAAGGTAAGTGATGACTTAGTAATAAACCTTACAAATATTAAAAGTAAAGCAAAAGATAGGGCATGTTTAAGAGAAATTATTTTATCGTTTTTATTTATATTTTGGACCCCGATACCGGTCTCTTCATTTATTATCATCATTTTTTTTCTATCTTTTAAATAAAAAAACAATCCGGTAATCAGTGTAGATAAAATTATAATTACAAAAACCGGAGTAACAAAAGCAAACCAGTTTCTGTTTAAAGTAACTATAAGTACAAATACTACAAAATAGCTGGATAAATTAGAAAAAATGGAGGCGGCAACAAGCTCGTTGGTGTTGCTATACTTATTGCTCTTTCTTGCCAATATCTGTGACATAGAGGTTGAGGACACAATTCCTCCGGCCAGACTTTGAAATATAATTCCCCGTCTTTGGCCGAGTACTTTTATTAAAATATAGCCCAAAATATCTATACCGGTTATTAAAGCCACCAAAAACCATAATTTGAACGGATTCAAAATTTCCAACGTAGCAAAAAAATTAACATCAAGCTTGTAGGCATAAAATAGATTTTTTAGAAAATGTATATCGGTTAAATAAAAAGCTTTATTTGGTAAAAAGGGAAGTATAACAAGAGCAATGATACAAAAACCAATAAAAGCATCAATTTCTGATCTGCTAATACCCAATATAAGGGATCTGCTTTTTTCTTTAATAGATAGAATAAGCTCTATTACTATTGCAATGGCGACAACAAGATGCAGAGGGAAAATTTCCGATGTTACAAAATATCCTATCAGATATGAAAATATACCTCCCAGCTCGGTGGTTAATCCCATGGATTTTATTATCCAACCGCCGATAGCGTAATATATAAAAATTAATATAACAAATGATGAAGTAATAATGATGGAAAGAGTTTGATTATTAAATAAATATAAAAATCCCGCTATTGCTCCAAGTAATGAGATTAATGAGTAAGTCCTCAACCCCCATTTATCTCCTAAGTCTTTATTTTGTGAGGAAGATTCTCTTTCCAAGCCTATAAAACCGCCAAGTATTATGGCCAACAACAATTTTAAGGGCAGTGATATTGTTTCCATTATCTTACTATAGAAAACTAAGTATTAAATGTCCACAACCGTATAGTTATTTAGATGGTTGGCGGCGCGCTTAAAAGCTGCCTTACTGCACCGGTTAACTCCGGAAAATTGAAATATCTATTAAATTCACCTTCCCAGTTTGGCAGATCGGTGCTTACCGTTGGGTCAACACCTTTTCCCTCTATAGGAACTCCGTCTTCTCTTAATGTCAAGCTATGAACAAGAAGAACCGAGTAGGTTTCATTTTCAGAATCAGGCTGATTATTTATTTTGAAAACACTCTCGACTGTACCCCAACCTTTTGTTGCTGTACCGACAATTATACCAACATTGTATTTTTTTAGAACAGCCGCAAAAACCTCAGCCGATGATTGAACTTGTTTATCGGTTAAAATCACAACTTTTTTGTATCTTACAAGGCTTGGGATCCATCCTGTTTTTGTAATAAAATCTTCTTTATTGCCGCGTGCGAAAAATTGGTAGGCATGCTGGTTATTCCCAATGAATGGACCAAGAAAATAAGGTAGGCCATCGATTGCCCCTCCGATATTTCCCCTTAAATCCAGTATAAGCGTATCCAATTGATCACCCTGATCTACTTTATCCATTACTCTTTTGAGTTCTTCCACTGTGGTTGGTGAGAATTTTGTTATGTGCACATAATAGATACGGGGGGAAATAAGCCTTGAAGGCATGGTCGGATTGGCACCTACATCATCGTACACTTTTTTATTACCCTCATCTGTGAGTACCTCGTATGCTTTTTCAACATTTGCTAAGTCCTGTTTTGTTTCAGGTGTTTGTCCTTTGTTTTTTAATTCATTTAACTTCTGGTTATAAGCCAACGACACCTGTTCTTTTGAAGCGTTTTTATCAACACCTAGAATGTCGTAGTGGTTTATGTCAGGATTTACATTCTTGACGGTATTTGATAATTCCTGCTGTTTTTTTGAGGTATATAGTCGGCTTCTTCCAAATGGTTCCAGATTAGCCAATACCAAATCAGTTATTTTGGCAATAAAATCTTTTTTTTCAACCTCATTTTTATTTTCCATTGTTTTTATAATATTCTCCCGTAGATCTTGTCTTGTTGCTATGGTGCCCAGTACCGGTTGTTCTGTGATCTTTTCCATTGCCAGTTTTGTTAAATTTATTAGCTGCTCATCACTTAATTGGTTCCAATATTTTTGTAAAATCAGATCATACACTTCAAAAAAGAAGGCAGTGTACTTGTTATCATCTGCGGATTTTGGAGAATTTTCATCAAAAATTGAACTATCCGGTAATACTTTATTCCAATCCTGCCCGAACGGTGATTTTCTTCCGACCACTGCAAGAATTATAACAGCGAGAATAATGGCAATGGTTATAAGTTGTTTTTTGGGAAGCTTTAAATTTATCTTTGTAAATTTTATTTGTTTAAACTGTATTTTCGGGATAAATTTTTTGATGTCCAATTTCATAAGTCATAATAATATATCATAATTTTCAAAAAATATTTTTAGGAAAATTTATTGCGACCTTATCTCCGATATTTATATCATATTTGTCACAAAGGCCTGCATTTATCTCGATAATATATTTTGATAAGTCATTGCTACCGTAAGATCTACATATTTTCTGCGCACAAGGTTGAGCATTTTTTTGAATATAAATAATCTCATCTCTATCATTTACCCAGATCATGTCCAAGGGAATAATGGTATTTTTCATCCATAATTTATTATTTTGATTATTATCAAAAATAAATATCACGCCGTTTTTTTCGGCTAAATTATTTACATACATTAAACCTTTAGTCTGTTTGCTAAGAGAATTTGCAATTTTCAGCTCAAAAGAATAATCGTTTATAATTACATGCGCATAATTATTATTGTGCAGATAAAAAATTATAGATACTACAAAGCATGCAATAGGTATTAAAATTAAAAGTAAATTTTTTTTCCTCATCAGACATAGTTTAGCAGAATAAAAATGAAAAATTATTAAAATGTAGTATTATTTAATTTAGAAATGGAGGTGTATCTATGAAAAGAATTATACTGCTCATTATTATTATTGCTGCTGCTCTTGGATTTTTTCTTTATAAAAAAAATAGCGTTGCTGTAGCCGGGGTTTCAAATAACGCAAATTTTGTATCCAACGAAAAATTTGAGACTACACTTCAATCAAATTTAAACTTAATTTGGAATGAACTCGAAAAACAAAGAAATGACATAAATGCGACAAATGCCAGATTGGATGCAATCGGTGAAAGTATTAACGAAATTAACACAAAGCTGGCTCAATAAACATCTATATCTTAATCCAAGTTTGGGCGCTGGCTTATCTTATAATAAGCTCACCTTTTGTTTCGTCGTAGCATTCTGGAACAATCTCAATTGGTAAGTTAGGGTACGGGTCTATATCCGTACAGGAAATTGTTCCGTTTCCATCCCATACCAATTTCCAGTTATTATTTACTTTTGCTCCAATCCACATACCCCCACCGGCTCCTTGTACAGGGGGCACGGCTCCTCCTAAGGAATAATCTCCATAGATCTTTGATATTTTAATTACCAGATCATTTGCTGAAGATCCGCGCTTTTCTATTATCTGAGACTTTATTGATCGTTTTAGATCCTCTACTGCAAAATTTTTATAATCATCAAGATTTGCATCAGCGCAATCTATAGTAAATTCTGCCTTGCCGTCCTGCTTAAAGCTGTTTGCGGATAAAGTGCATATTCTATTTTCCATTATGTATCCGTCAAATAAAACCTCCGTATCGGTAAGTGTGTTAGTTTTATCCAGGCTATAACCTTTACTTAGCATATAATTTTTAATTTTGTTAATATTTTCGGTAGAAAAATCAGACATTCCCATACCCCTCCCTTTATGCATAGTTTCTGCAATTTGCCCGTCATTTAATTCTACCTTCCAAAAAACATTTGTCGGAGCTATTCCGGATAACTCCAGTTGGGTTTCTTCTTTTATCTTTTGTAGAAAGGCGAAAATGTCTTCGTTCTCACACGGCTCCTCCCACTCCCTAAGACATTTTTGTTTTGCTTCACACCAGGAGTATCCCGCTGGACCTAAACAACCATGCTCGTCTCTTTGCCCGCCTATTAATTGTTTATCTTGGTTATCTGTATTAATCTTTTTTCCCGCAAGGTTTTTTTCTGAATCACCTTTATCTTTATTAATTAAAAAAATAATCCCCACTAGAAAAAATATAATTACAAAAAGGATTAAAATAATTTTTTTCATACTCAAAATATACAACTATTTATTTTTGTTATCAAATGAAACTACCTGCTCCATTTCCATTTCTCTTGAGGGGAATGGATTTATGATTTTTGATAATTGTTCAAATGTACTATTTTCCTCAAGCCAAATTTTTTCCTGCTCCTCATCAAAAATCACAGGCATTCTATTGTGGACTTTTTCTACCAGGTCGTTAGGCATCGTAGTTATAATCGAAAAGTTTTTAAACAGTTTATTTTCTGTATCTACCAAAATATTGTATATACCGGCAAAAGAAAAAAGTTCAATATTTTTTAACCATAATTTATAAGGTGTTTTATTTTTACCTTCGGTTTTCCACTCATAAAAACCGGTAGCAGGAATAAGGCATCTTTGATGCAGAAATATTTTTAAAAATATAGGTTTTTCTATTAATGATTCCCTCCTGGTGTTAATAAGCTGATAACTATTTTTTCCCAAGTTCAGCATCATTCCCCATTTCATAATTTCTATATTAAATTCATTTTTCCAGGTAATCACAGGAAGAAGAGAGGAGGGAAAGATATTAAACATTGGTTCAAAATTTATTTTTTCCGATTGTTTGGATGTATCAATATGATATTTCTGATAAATTTTTTCCGGCTTGGCATCTAATACATAACGTCCACACATACGTATATTATACCAAATAAAATGCGAAGATATTCAGATCTATTTTGATTTTTTAGCAATCTTATATGCAAGTCTATAAGAAATTACAGTAATAATTATTCCGAATAAAAGAAAGGCCGCTTGTAGCAAACTGTCAGTAAGAAATATTTTTTGTACCATTTCCCAAATTATAATTATAAAAATTGGAGTTAGCACTAAAAATAGAACGTAATCTTCCAAGGGTACTCCGAAAACCTTTATACCTATGATTGATTCAGAATTATATTCCCAGATGAAAAATTTATCTTTTGTATTTTGTCTAACAGCCCAGATATCAAATATACCACCTATAAACAAACAAATTAATATAACAATTAGAAGTGGAATTGGAAAAAGCAAATCTTTTACAAAAAAACCAAGAAGTACAGCCGGAAGACCTAAGAGAATTATATAAGCCAAAGAATAAAAGTATTTTTTCATATATAAAATATTAGATTATTAACTATGGTAAATGCAAATTTTGAAAAATACAAAAGGTATAACAAAAACGCCGGGTCATCTTCAAACGGTAAATACCATTAAAGATTTATGACCCGGCGGCTATATTTTAGGAAAAATCATATGCATGACAGACTGCTCTGCTGGCAATTAGGCTGTTTTGGCTTTGCTCGAGAAGTTTTTTCAAGTCAACAGTTAGTTACAGACCTTTGATTTTTCCTTTCAAAATATTTGCGATAGTTAGCTATCGCGAGGGAGGTAAGTCCCTAAGGAAGGCGAAGGCTGGGTTATCCGTTAAGATTTTTTTCAGAAATCCAAGGGTAGCGGAGCCTTCCACCTAAATGCAACCTGAGACCAGGGAGATCGTTTGGGCGCATAATGAATCTATGCAGGTTGCGTGCCCTATTCTTTTTGTAATTGCGGAGAAATGAAAACAAATTTTTCTCCTACACGTGGAAGTAATTTATTATAGGATAATAATTAAAGATAGTCAATCTATAGGTTATTTTGAGGGTAAATTTTCGCAAGCTACATTATCTTTATCACCATCAAGATTATTTATATCGTAACCAGCACCTCCGCATTTATCCAAAACTTCTTGTGCTTCTGGTTGGGTATCAAAATTAGCGCAATTGTAGACATCCTCCTTACAGCTTTCCAACAAAAAATTTCCGTTTGCATCTCTTTTGATCTTAGCCTCGCTCATCGACTCACCGGACATTAATTTACCCAAATCCCAGTCATTATTTGTTGCCTCTAAACCAAACGCTCCGAGTAAAATTAAGATTAGTACTCCGAATAAATACTTAAGACCTTTTTTTGTGCCGGATCCGGCATTGGCTAAAACTTTTAATTTTGGAATTTTTGGTATATTTGGTATTTCTGTATCCATATATTTTTACATTACGGAGTAAAATAAATACGCTACTACTATTAAGAGGATGATAATAATGATAAGTCTTATCATTTTATTTCCTCTCATTTTTTCTATTTGGCTTGGTCCTGTACTCATATATAAATATTAGCACAAAAAGAGGATATTTTTTATTATATAATGTAGATTGTATGGTACAAGAAATACAGGCAAAAAGTATATTGGTGGCATCCAAACTTCCTGATACAGATTACGTAATAAATCCTTATACAGGCTGCTCTTTTGGATGTTCTTATTGTTACGCGAGTTTTATGGGAAGATTCGTTGATAAAAAAGTTGAAGATTGGGGTTTGTACGTTTATCCCAAAATAAATTTACCTGAAGTATTAGAAAAAGAATTAATAAAAATAAAGGATAAATCAAAGAGTATATTTTTTAGTTCGGTAACAGACCCATATCAAGGGTTAGAGGCAAAATATAAATTAACAAGATCTGCTTTGGAGCTTTTATTAAAATATAATTGGACCGGGGAAATCGGCATACTTACAAAATCACAACTTGTTGTAAGAGATATCGATCTATTTAAAAAGTTCAAAAATATAGAGGTTGGACTAACAATCACATCAACCGATGATGCCGTTAGTACTTTTTTGGAAAAATCTGCTCCGCCTGCGTCAGATAGACTCAATGCTTTAGAAAAATTAAATAAAGAAGGTGTTCATACCTACGCTTTTGTCGGACCGTTATTGCCTCATTTTTCGGCAACGCCTGAGAAGATAAAAAATATTTTTGATGCATTGCAAAAGGTCGGAGTAAAAGAGATTTATATGGAACATATTAATTTATCACCATATATTAAAAAAAGATTAATGGGGAAAATAAAAGGTGAGGATAAAAAAATTATAGAAAAGTTTTATTTAGCCGAGTCTAAAGATTATAAGAGAGAATTGGAGAATGTAATTTCAGAGATTTTGAAAGATTATAAATTTAAACTAAGACTAAATGAAGTAATTTCGCATAAATAATTTTTGAAGTATTCGACTTGTTTTTTTGCAGGTGATATCATTTTTATTATGGTTGAAAAGATAATGGAGCTTTTAAATCCCTGGGTAATATTTGGTTTTGCCGCGCAATTTATTTTTTTTCTAAGATTTGCCGTTCAGTGGTGGGTGTCGGAAAAGAAAAAAGAAAGTGTAATCCCTGTTTCTTTTTGGTATTTGAGTCTTGTAGGGACTTTGATGATCTTGGTTTATTCTATAAAACGCCAAGACATAGTGTTTACCACCGCCTCCTGTTTGAATGCCTTGATTTATATACGTAATCTAATGCTTATTAACAAGAAAAAAGCCAAATCAGAACCCGCTATATAATAACCCTATAGTATTTACATACATCATAAACTATGTTATAATAATAATAATTAGTAAAACCATCTGATAAATCATAAAAAACAATAAAAGGAGTAGACAATGAAAACAACATCTTGGAATAGAATCACGGTTGGTTTTGTACTTGCATTGGTGTTCGTTGTTATCATTTTCGTTGGTGTAGCAAATACAGTCTCGGCAAAGCAAGAGTGGGTGATGATTCACCATGAATCACAGGGTGTTGGTGATCCTAGTTGGGATAAATGCATGCCGGACGATGCCTGGCACGGACACGACGATCATGTTGGAGATATTTTGGGCGGACCTTGTAATCCTCCTCCTGAACCAACTCCTACATTTGTACCGCCTACTCAAGAACCCACCCCAGTGCCTACTTTGGTTCCCACAGTAGTTCCTACTACAGTTCCTACTGCGGTTCCAACCGAAAAGCCAACAGAAGAACCTACAGAACCTGTTATTACCCAAGCTCCAGTTGTTCCGGTCCAACCTTGTAAC
>MEUV01000045.1:55667-58952 GCA_001772575.1 candidate division WWE3 bacterium RBG_19FT_COMBO_34_6
AAAGTCGTAATTGATGGTCCCGAAGATTTGGAATGGATGGATCAAGTATTAGATCGTTTGGAAGAACGCGGTTTACTCTGCACGGTGACCCCGTAACTTCCACCACATGGAGAGGTTTGAAAAGTCTTTATGATTTTTACTCCTCTCCTTTTTTTGTTACAAAATCATAATAGATTTATTATCTCAACAATTCTTTTACCGTTAATTTTTTTATATAGATTTTCCACTAAATAAATTTTATCAATTATTCCAATATCATCTTTTTGCGGATAGGGTAATTCATTACGCGTAATATGAGGTTTATATTCATCACCGCAAAATACCGCATTCATTTTACCGTCATGAGACAACGCAATATTAAGAATATCACTATGAAGTTTAATAAGAGAATTAGAAATTTTTACTCTATTTACTTTATCTTTATTATTTGTACCAAAATAATCAACACCATCGACCTCGTATGGAATATTTTTATAATCAGATATTTTACATCTAATATCATCAATCAATTTATTAATATCGGTTGTATTAAAATATGGTATTAAAGTAATGTGATTCGGCCATTTTGTAAAATTTAATCCGATCTTTTGTTCATGTAAAAAATATACAATTACAATTCTGGAATTTTTTTTCATCACATGGGTAATGATATCATTGATAAATTATAAAACTGATTATTTAAGAGCATTAAAATCAAAAGAAGCAAATTCTTCTATTTCTATTTCATTAATATAATCTACGATTGAATTGGCAATACCAAAAAACATTTTATGCTGATCATCCATTTGTGTTACACCTACACTATATTTTATATCCCATATAAACTTCGTTAGCATAGAATTTATAATACTTTAAAAAATAATAGGTAACAAGATAAAAATTTATGTGCAGATGAGGGAATTTTATAAAATATAAACAATATCCCCCTCTCTTACTCTTTCTATTACTTTTACACCAACTTCCTGGCTTTTTTTTCCTTCCGGGATACTTTCGTGTTCAAATTGGATTTCGGAAATTTCCTGCTCGAAATTGGTAGTTCCTCCCTGAATTCTCACTTTATCTCCAACCTTTAGTTTCCCATCGAGTTTGATAATTCCCACACTTATTCTGTCGAAGAAGTGAGTGATAGTTCCGATTTTTTTATTTGCCATTTTTGTATTTAAACACCTCCTTTTGAAACAGCAACTTTAATAAGGTTATTATATCAGGAAATAAAACAAAAGTGATTTCTTAATGTTATTATTTTTATATTAAAAAAATAACGGTCAGATAGCCAATGTAAATTACATAGGTTCTCTGACCGTATAAAATAAAATTATATGATTCTTCGTCTTCCCCCCGGAATTTTTCTTGCCAATGCAATTGGTGAAAAAAATCCTCTTATCATGGAGAAGAAAAAATTTGCTAGATCTTCATCGGTTGCTTGATAATTTTCAATCAGTAAACCTAAAATATCAAGAAAGCTAATAGCATAGATAGCGTATATTACATAGGCCACTATGTCACCAAAAGTTGGTAGCAAAGAAATTGTAAGCTGTCCAAGACCCATCGCTGCTAAGGCTGAACCAACTAAGGATAAAATTACATTTCGTAAAAGTCCTAAAAATCTTGACATTTTTTTTACCTCTGGTTTCGTATTTTTTTTACCCTTTGGATAAGAGTAAGGTACTCCAATGTGGATCTAGATTTGTAATAAAAACTTCGACCTCATATCTACCACCAAACTCGTCCCAGATAATTTGTGCTAGAGCAGCGGTTACAGTTTTAGCAAGATTGTCTACGTCTTTTTTTCCAAAGAACATTCCCGTGTCCAAAGAGCCGTAGATTGTATTGCAGCCTTCGCACTCTTCTTTTGGTTCGCTAAGCATATCAATAGGAAATAGTGGCCTAACCCAATATGCTGAGACGTCCATTGCATCTACCAGTGTTTTGACTATTCTTTTACGAAGTTCTACGAGCTTTTCTTGAGGGGTGTTTTTTGGTATTCCCCAAATAATTGGGAATGGCATTTGTTTTTCCTCCAATTTTTATATTTTTTGATAGTGGGTATTTGTTGAATAATTTTATAGTTATTATATATCAAAAACAGCACCTCGTCAATAACTATAGGGTAGTTAAATACGCGTCTACTAAAAATATATAACAATTTGCAATGTAATAATGTTTATGGTATTATACTACATGAAAGGGAGAGTTTGCATGATTATAAAGCCTTCATCCAAACTTTCAGTTATAACAATTTAATAATATGTATTTAAGAAATAACACCGGAAACGGTAATAAAAACTTAATATTAAAATTATTGGGGGCAATTATACCTGCCTTTATGTTGCTTATTTTTCAAGTAAGTGTAAAAGCAGAGGATTTTATACCTCCGATTGCTGATTTTTCTTATTCAAGTCCAAGTAACTTATATATACAATTTAAAGATCTAAGTTCTGATCCGGACACTACAGTTGTGGAAAGATATTGGGATCTTGGTGATGGAAATTTTAAAAAGAATGTGACTATCTTTACATATAAATATTCTCATAAAGGTACATACAAGGTAAAGCTTGAGGTAGTGGATGCTACCGGACTTAGAACTTCCATAACAAAAGAGGTAAATGTTCCCGGTCCTGATCTGGTCGCACCTAATGCATATTTTTATTTTCAGGTATCGGGTAAAACTGTAACTTTTGATGAGAGCAGCAGTGATAATGATGGAAGAGTTGAGCAGTGGTATTGGGATCTTGGTGATGGAACACACAAATCTATGGAAAAAATATTTTCCCATACTTATTCAGAAGGAGGTTTATACAAAGTGGTGTTAGAGGTTGTTGATGATTCCGGTTTAAGAGATAAAATTACCAGAGATGTTGTTGTTATAAGCAGCACACCTGTTGCACCGGTTGCCGCATATTCTTATACAGCATTAGAAAATGTCATTACATTTAAAGATGAGAGTTATGACAAAGATAAAAGATTAACCGAGTGGTACTGGGATCTTGGAGACGGTACACATTTATCAAATATTCAAAATTTTTCACATACATACAAATTTGGAGGTAGTTACAAAGTAAAGTTAGTAGTAGTTGATTCCACTAATTTAAGAAATTCTATAGAAAAGATAATAACTGTAACCGGACCTCAAAAACAAGCACCGATTGCGGATTTTTATTATTCATCCGGAGATCAGGTAACATTTGGATTTGGTGACAGCAGCACCTCAGATAACGGGAAAATTACTCAGTGGTATTGGGATTTAGGCGATGGAACACATTCATCAATGCAAAAGGAGGTTGT
>MEUV01000045.1:58958-63198 GCA_001772575.1 candidate division WWE3 bacterium RBG_19FT_COMBO_34_6
ATATGTTAGAGCCGGTTCCTACACGGTAAAATTAGAGGTAGTAGATGAAGCGGGAATGAGAAGTACAAAAGTTCAGACAATAGAGGCTAAAGGCGCCCCAATTTACGATCCTTATGTTACTTTTACTAAAGATATGCAAGCAGGGTCCTTAAGCGTTGTTTATCATGCTGATGCCGTAAGTTTCAATGGTCAAATTACCGAATATTATTGGGATTTCGGGGACGGAACTTTTGCTAAGAATCAAAAAGATATCTCTCATACATACAGAACTAATGGAATGTATCTGGTTAAATTAGAAGTGGTAGACGATTTTGGGGCAAGAAACTCTTTCCAGGAATCAATATTTGTTGCCAGAGCATCTCTTGGTGTACCCAATGCAAAATTCACTTTTTATAATGATCAGGAAACTCCAAAGTTTACTTTTTACGATCAGAGTACAAGTCCTAATGGCCTTATTGTCGAAAGGTATTGGGATTTCGGTGATGGCACATTTGCCTCAAACCAATCAATAATTGATCATACCTATACATCTGCAGGGATTTATAATGTAAAACTTGAAGTAGTTGATATTTTGGGAGAAAGAAATTTTTATAGTGTTAGGCTTGTTCTTATGTCTGATTTGTTTTAATAACACCATTTTTTTGTAGTTTTTCTAATATTTTTTTAGCCCTTGCCATATCAATGATTAATTTTTTTTGTAAAAATATTACCGAAGATCTATTGTTTTTTAATACAAGTTCTTTAGCTTTATCATAAAGTGCGTTCATTAATTTTTCTTCATTTGTGTCTAATGGTTTTAAGATTTTATCCTCAACCCTTTTTAACCTAATTTCCAGTTCGTTCACTCTCTTTTCCACATCTTTTATATCTGTCATAGATAAGATTATACATTTTAAATCTATCATTAAAATGTGTCCTATAGTTTTGACACTGCACGATCTTTTTGTTAAAGTGACCTTTGAACCTTGAAATATAAATACAAAACCTTGATTTTAACAGTATAAAAAGGAGAAAAATGACTGGTAAAATTAGACCCAAGTTACTATTGGTAACCATAATATTTCTTTTTATCATAAGCGGTTTATTTTGGTTAGATAGATCATTAGCGCGCCAAGCTTATGAAAGCTCAAATACACCAACCCCCGTACCCGGAAGAACCTACATTTATTTTGGTGATTACTACAAAGAATTACCGCGAAGCGCGTATGTTAGCCGTATCATAGTTCCCGATACGATCGTTATTCACACAGATGATCAGTCAGGTAACATTCCGGAAAGATGGAATACATTAACGACCTGGTATGGATTAGAAGGACGGGAAGGCGGAGGAAGATCGGTACATTTTGGCGTAAGCCTTGACGGCGTGGCACAGTATTTACCGATGTTTACTAATGCGGTAATTCAGTGCCGAGGCGTAGGCTTATACACAGATAGGCATAGTATTCAAATTGAAATGGGAGGTAGGACTTATGACTATCTGATTACCGGGAAAGCCAGCCCCGAAATGGAAAAATCCATAAGGACCACCACCGGTTTTACGGTAAAACTTACCGCATCCCTAATGGAATACTACAAAATATCATTAGAAAATGTGGTTGGTCACTACAAAGTCGGTCTAGGGAAATCTGATCCGGGACAGTTGTATTTTGAACAGTATTTCCTACCGGAGCTGGAGAAAGAAATAGAAAAGAGAAATCTTAATAAGATGGAACTGTCATTAGGGGATTAGCCATGAAAAAAATAATTTTGTATAACGTGCTGTGCCTGTGTGTTTTATTTAATACAGGTTGTGGCGCAATTTCAGTAGCAGCAGTATATGATGAGATGACACCAACATATAAACCTTCTAGTCCTACCATTGAAATGGTAAATACTCCGGTTATAGAGATTACGGCAACAGCGGTATCAACGGTAGCACCCGCCACAGAAGTTGTGCACACCGTTCCTGGTGTAACTCAGACAATAGAACCTTTGTTCCGGGAAGAAAGAGCTAAGACTAAGATAAGATCTCTTATGATCGAGTATAACCATGTAGACGAATATTTTCTTTCTGATGAATATTGGAACAGGTTGTATGGAAGAATTTCTAAGTACGGTACAGCCAAAAGGATCGTGCCTTTGGAGTTTCACAGCGACAGTTACGATATGTATGAGGGTGTTTATACAATGACGACTGAATCATTTCGTGAACAGGCAGATTATCTGATGTCCAATGATTATCATTTTTTGACAATTCATGAAATTCAAGGATTTGTATACGGTTGGCTGGAACTTCCAAAAAGATCCATCATTTTAACCTCTGACCCGGGACCTGGATCACGTCCTTTCGAATCAATAAGTAGGATAACCGGTGTATTCTCTGAGCTCGAGTCCACATATGGTTATAAACCACATATAAATATATTTTTGGTTACTCAGGGGTTAACTGAAGAAGAGAATTACAACTGTAAAGATAATATTTGTTGGCAATCTTATGTAAATGCTGTAGAAAGTGGATATTTTTCACTGGGTACACATACACAATTTCATAATCACCATGATCAGACCAGTGAAAATGTTGCCAGAGAGGATATAACTATATCAGTTGATAACATTAAAAAAAATACCGGTATAAGAGTTTATGCCATATCGTGGCCTTATGAACTTTGCAGTCCTCATATTGAAATGCTTGGCGATATTGGCATTACAATAGGATTTGGAGGTTGGAGCAGGTCGACCGGCACAAATTATGTATATAGCCAAGATAATCTTCAACTTTGTTTACCCCGCCTTTTTCCTCAAAATCCGGATGGTTTTTCAGGGAGGCCAAAAGGATTAACACTTGAAGAAATGCTTGCACAGGCTGCATTAGATGAAAATAAATAAGGAGAAAGTCATGTATAAACCTCATTGTTTTTTTACAATAACGATGGGGTTTTTTGTTTGTTATGATAAGAAAAAAACTATACTAATTAACATTAAATTGTAAAATATTACTCTCCCCGTTATCATTTAAAACCTGAATATCATGAGTACCTGTTTGTAATCTCGGGTATCCGTCCGGGCACATTTCCTGCTTTGGAGGACAAAGTTCGTAACCGTCAGGTATGGTAAATTCCAAAGTAGATCCGTCTACTAAGATTGTGTTGTAAATGTAACCAATCCCAAATTTAACAACATTATCTTCTGTAGTAAATCCTGTGCCTTTTATAATAACTTTTTGTCCGGTTGAGCCCGTTGCAGGAGTCAAAGAATCTAAGTTTATTTTAGTTGATTTTTGGGTAGGAGGGCATTGTTCAAACTCACAATTTGGTCCCACTCTTCCCACGCTTGTACCATCGGGGCATATCATTGCCTCTTCTGTGCACGCACGTCTTATTATAGGAGAATTTTTGAGACTATTGTTTGTATAAAGAAAAAATCCAAATATTATAATTAAAGCCACCATCAGTATTATAATTTTTTTCATATACCCATTATATCAATTTTAATTTAATTTTTTAGATGATACGATTCTTTTAAAAAATTAATAAGTTCATCATCAATCTCTTCCTTTGAAAATACATCAATACAGTTTTTATATATTTTTGAAGACATAGGCACACATTGTTTTAGTCTACTAGTATCTAGCTTTCTATCTAATGCGAAACGCACCTCTAAACACTCCTTTTTTGGTAAAGCTGCTAAGAAATCATATTTTCCATATAGATGTATACAACAGGGAATGGAGATTATTTTTACTTCGCCGATATTATTATTTATCTGTTCTACCAAACAATTGAAAATATCTCTAGCCTTCAATTTATTCTGAAAGTGTTCTTCAAGAGGTATTTGTTTACAACTATGGGGCTGGTCTATTTTTTTAAAAATTCTTTTGCATCTTGGACAAGTCCACATATAACTATTTTAACCCAAAAATAAACCCCCTGTAAGAAATAATTTCTTATTCAGAGGGTTTTTTGCTTATGTAAAATTTTTATCTATTTTTCTTTCTCCAGAGGAGTGTAAGTTAGGACAATATCATCCCACACACTTGCTCCATGAGTTGTAATACTAGAATCGCAACTGGGATACATATTGTGCGTTTCTAAGTATATTTGAAAGCTGGAGTCCCATGTTTTTTCGAACTGAGGCATTGATATATTTATATTGTCCTTCGTTACGTCGTTAACTTTGACGCTTTGGATCTCGAAGATATTATTTTCCTCATCGACCTTAACTGCCATCACAAAGGAATTCCAGTTATTGTCATTTTCCACCT
>MEUV01000045.1:63229-65855 GCA_001772575.1 candidate division WWE3 bacterium RBG_19FT_COMBO_34_6
TCTGGTGTATATCCAGCCAAAGGTTTCGGCAACATACGGGTTGAGACCGTAAAAGACTTCTGCATAGTGACCGATACCATCAACGACAAACTCCATGGAGATGTTAATCACCTCTTCTTTGGTGTTTGGTGCAACCCCAAATACCCCGGACATAGTGTAAGTGCCACTGCCGTAATAATCAAAAGTACGATGGGCTATGGCATTGGCGAATAAACCACCTTTCTGTTGTGTATTTGATTCCAGTACTAAGAATGAATTTTTATCAGTTTGGAAGATACTATAACCAATATCATCTTTAGTAACAGGAAATTCTTTACATCCCACAGAAGTGTCGATATCAAGTAACCAATAATTGAGATTGTTGAAATCTTCTTCGAACAGGGTGATGGAATTGTTGTGGAAGGCGCTACAGGAAGTAATAAAGCTTGAAATAATAAGAACCAATAATGGGAAATACAGTTTCTTGTCCATTTTTTTCTCCTTTTAAGGTGCGTGTTTTTTTTGTAGTTATGGCCATATTATCATAAAAAAGGTTAATAGTCAACCTATAGTGTATTATGCTTTAATAAAAAATGGCATCCTGTAAAAAATACAAAATGCCATTAGCGGAACTTTCCGATATTTTAAGAGAATAGCTCATGAAGTTCTTTCTCAATGAAATTCTTAATTTCTTCTTCGGATGAGAATTTTTTTATTAAATCAGGCAGCCCAAGGGAAAAAGTTACATCCTTACTACTTACAATGACTGATCCGTTGGTGGTTACACTAATAAAAAATCCTTTTTTCACCGTAATAGAGAAAGTCATTTTACTACCGTCCCATTTTTTTATAGGGTTATGTATCCTTATTCCTTTTGGAAAACTACGCTTTGTCATACCGTCAAAATATGTGTTAACCTTCGCCATAGCTTTATTGATAGTCGTTTTATGCGTAACTGTAGTTTTCATTACCATCCGCTCCTTTTATTTTAAGAATTGCTTTTTGGTAATTATACACTTAAGAATAAAAATAAACCGCCTAAGAGATGTGTAAAAACATTTTCTTATAGCGGTTTTTTTGACCTAACAACTTTATTTTATATTTAAGTTATCTAAGTGCACGTTGAGAAACAATTACTTCTCTTCCGCAGCTGCAACGCCGGTGGGTGAGGTAGGTTGCGAAATCTCCTTTAATATCAATAACATCAATACCTAATTTGTCTCTATCCCAAGGTATATACTCCATGTGATGTTTGTGGAGAATATTTTCTGGCTCTCCTTCGTTTAGAATCTTTACCCCATTTTTTTCACCGTTAGGTAAGAAAGCATCCGAAGAAGTCACGTCAACACCTGCCAAAGCAAAGAGCGCATCCATATTTAATTTACTCATTAGTTTATCTCCTTTTCCTTAGGTGATGATTTATAACATCTGACAACAAAATCCAATGTTATATGATACAGACCATTTTTTTCCTCGATGTACCTGCCTGTGATCAGATTGTTAAATGTGAATCCGTAAAAACCCTTGGATCTGTAAAAACCATCAATATCATTATAAGTGAACGGTTCCCATCCGATATTGCGTTTTTGGCAAAGTCGGACAATCCACCTAGCTGATATTTCGGTTTCACAATTACCGAAAGCGTCGTAAAAATGTTTAGTCGTATCAATTTGTTCGGGATTAGGAATCTCCATGTTTTTCTCCATATTTGGGATAGGAAATATTTGTAAAGCATTGTTGGTTAAGAAATTATAAGCCAAAAACCAGATATAGTCAACCTATAGTGTATAATACTTTGTGGCATAGAGCTTTAAGCGAAATGTGATAAAAAATAAAGTATTTATGCCCGGTCTATAATTTTATAAATTTTACTGAAATATTTGATCCTTATTTTTGGAAAGTACACTATATCAGGATGAAAATGTTCCTTAAAAGAAGAATAACCTTGATGGCACTTGTATGTTTTGGGGTATCTTTCGTCATATAATCCTTCCAGATCAAGAAATTCAAAGCCTTTATTTTTTAAAAAAATAATTCCTTCCCAAAGCATGGCATAACTGATGGCAAGATCTCGTCCTTTTTCATTCGTAGCTGCAAACATATACCAAGCGGTCTTTCCCTCACATGCAAAAACACAACCTCCCAAATACTCATTTTCAGCATCTCTTACGATACATAAATATGCTTTGTTTTTAAAAATTTCCATAAAACTATGAAAAGTGTTTTTGGGGTGAGTAAAAAATTTTTTGGCCAGGCCATTTTGTCTATATACATTATAAAATTCATCTATTTCTTTATTGGAATATTCACCTGTAATGTTAATACTAGATTTATTTTGAGAGGTTTTTATCAGATGACGCACACGGTATGAAAATTTTTTTTGTAAAACATCCAGGGGGATTTTCAAGTCTATGATTCCTGTTTTTGTAACACCAGCAGGATTTTTTACATATTCATACATGCCTTTTTCTAAACTGTCGCATTTTTGTGATAATCCCGGTTTTATTTGTAAACTAATTGCTTTACTTTGTTTTGCGTATTTCTCTATCTTTTGTAGCATTTTATCACTTATTTCTTTTGGCTTTTCTATGATGATGGAAGATCCAAAAATAGTCTTTAAAATCCTGGCTGATAAGTTTGTATCAAA
>MEUV01000045.1:65872-73480 GCA_001772575.1 candidate division WWE3 bacterium RBG_19FT_COMBO_34_6
CTATACTTTCCCAAAAACTGAGCCATTGTTCAGATTGGCGAATATCAACATATGAATATTTTTCATCCATTACCCAATATTATACTTTTTTCTTGAATTGTTTGAGATAGAGTTTTTATGGTTTTGTGATTCTTTTATGAGGTTAGAAAAATACCAAGCAGGGAGCTATAATACTTGGTAATGAACACCTTTGTGCAAGATCTAACCCAATTTCTAAGATATAACTATTCTCCTGAGGAAAAAATAAAAGAAGATAAAAACGGTGAAACTACAATTTTTTTTAGAAAAGGTGGAAAATCGCTTTGTTATATAAGCATAAAAGGCAGCAAGTCAACTGTTACAATTGTGATCGGTTCCAGTTTGGAGGAGAAAGTTAGACAATCCAATATAAGCAAGAAAACCAAAGAAATATTTATACAGGCCAAACAGTTTCATGATGGTAAATGGTTATTTTTTGCACTTAATTCAAAACAAGAACTGGAAGATGTTAAAAGATTGTTATTAATTAAAAAAGCTCCTGCTATAAAATAACTTAATGGTTTCCCATAAAGAACTTTATTCGAAGTATTGAGTCAAATTTTAGGAAATATTTGATTGAAAAAAAGAAACCCCCTAAGGTTATCCAAAGAGGGTTTATATATTAATTTTTTCAAAATTATTGTTCAGCCCCGACTTCCCACTGTGTGTATGTTCGGTGCACATGTTGCAAGTTTTGTATTTTTATTACGGTTTCTTCCAACTGCGAGCTGTTTTGTGCAGATACTATTACCATAATTTGAGGTTTTCCAGTAAGTACGCTGACTTTCATAATATTGCTATCGTTTAGACCAATGATTTTGGGTTTTAACGATAATGGGTATTCGCATTCTACGTTAACATGGACTGTTATCATGGTTTTCTCTTTCCGAAGTTGATTAGCTTGTTGGTCGTTTGTACTCAAAACCAGTGATTTGACGACCGTGATATGAAATTCTAGGAAGCTCCTTCGTGATCTGTACAATGAATCTCGTAGGTATATGTGAATAATCTTCAATTCCATTTGGTGGGGGACCATATACTATTTCGGTTAAGGAAATAATTTTTTGTTCACCAACCTTTGGAAAGTTATGAAAGCAAACAATTGTTAGTTCATTTCCCTCTGGAAGCTTCAGATAACAAAGATATTCCATTCACTCTCCTTTCGTTTCCTGACGGTTTCAGAGACTTGTTAGTTCATATAAATTTGTGCGATTTGCCAATATAGTTTCTTTGTTGTGTTATTTTGGAGACGGGAGCCACCCAAGAGCCCTTGCAGCCAGTAATGCTGTTGCAGCCAGCATAGTACTCGAATTAAAGTGAGATGTATTTAACATATAGACCACATCCCGAGCCAACTCCTCATTTGTAACGGAGTTATCCTTGATTTTTGGCCAATAAGCACCTGTTCCATCCACAACCGCCCTTGCTATAGATAAATCCGGGAATTCTTCCTCAAAGCATTCTACTACACTCGCATACTGTTTTATTGACATTTCCTTCTCCTTTCACTTTATATTTTTTTTTGAATATTACGACGAATTTTACTCCACTCAACACTGAAGGTCAAATACTACAGGGTATATGGCTCCCCATACAGAATTTTATCCGAAGTAGGAGTTCTGTTTACTATAAAACAAATATAAACAAAATAAGACAGGTTGGTAGCAATAAATAACATTGCATACAAACCTGCCTTGTAATTACTTTCCGTTGGGCTCGTATTAGCGGCCTTTGAATTTCTTCAAAATAGCTTTTGCCTGGTGGTCGGTGATTTTACTCCAATTATCCATAATTTTTTGATGCTTTGCCATTGCCTGTTCGCCGAAACCTTGAATGTCCTTTTGAGATACGCCGAGAATAGATCGATGCCCTGAAGACTGCTCATTATCATTAGTCCAATTACCAATGGCTGATGACATAAGAAGATGAAATGAGGCGTCCATTGCTTCTTGGCAATGCGGACGAAATTCCTGGCCGTGTGGATGGTTGGTTTTTAGCGATGCTCGGATTTCATCTGGTGTTGCAATTCTGAGCTCACCAATAGGAAACCCCATAAAAATACCTTGTCCGAATGGTGTTTGTTTGCAAACATATCCAAGACAGACCCAGCCACTACTTTGGTGTTGACTGCTCACAGTTAAAACCTGTCCTGGCTTAACACCATGATGATTGGTAGTGCTTTTAGGAGTATAGAATACAGAGGGAACTTCTTCCCTATCAATTTGGAAATACCCAGTCATCTTTATTCTCCTTAGTTATTTAATAATAGATGTTGAATTAGCGGATTTTGTAAGTGCTATATTAAGTTAATTATAATACAGATAATTTAAAAGGTCAATACTATAGGATACTGGTTCCCCATACAGAACATTATTAGAAGTTTGATATTTTACTCATAATATAAATATAAAAAGACACCTTATTATTTAGGTTACCCCAAACTTTAAGATGCCTTATATTGTATTGTCTTAATAATGTGTCCAAGGTGCTGATATTAAATAAGCTAAGGAAATCCCAAGAAAGATTATCCCAAGACTTATTCCAAAGAAATCACCTGATTTTAATTCTATCAAAATTTCAGCTACTCCAAGGATTAATAGAGGAATGGCAATAATCAAATGTACTACCAGCGGAAACTGTCTCATATTTCCCTCTTTTGCTTTAAATATTAATGCTAAAGCAAGACATAGAGCAAGAGGAATAGACAACCACTTTAGAGCCATTGCAACAACCAACATTATTACGATAAACAAAATTCCCTCTCTCATAGCGTACCTCCTTTTATTTTATTGATTCAACAGGCAAATGGTCTTTCGTACCATTTATCCAGCACTTCATTATAGATTGCCCCAAGGGATTCCATTGCAGCCTCATAGCTCTCTAGAGGTTGATCACCAATGTAGTAATCCAGAAAACCTTTTTCTGTTGATTCTACAAGAGCTACAAAATCAGGAGGAGTAGAAGCTTGACCAACAAATTTTGCTTTATCAAGATCCTTCTTACCTCTATCAGATTCCTTTTTGAAAAGATAAACTTTTACAACAGCCATCTAATTATCCTTTCAGTATTTTTTCTTCCATAATAATATGTAGGATTATTTGGTACCTAGATATCTCAGTGCATGAGTAAAACCTTGTAGAGCTTCTAGATGGCCGGTAAAGAAACCGTAGTATTTCTTCCTTGGATCGACGATCTGTTTCAAATCTTTAAGAGAGAAGGCTTTTCCCAAATATGTACCTTTCTCTCTATTTCCTTCATTCCGATCTTGTTTAACATCATAGATATAGACGAGAACCCTAGGAACCACTTCATTATATGGAAATATTGGATTACTTCCTTCCAGTTTATGCCCACAAACATGACAAAAGATTGGATTTATTGTATGTACTTCCTTGCTGTCCCATACGTGGAGAAATACATTTCTATATTTCTTACAAAAGGGGCACCATAATCTACCTTTTTTCTTGATGGACGGTGTTGTAGTTTCGTCATTAATATGGGTACCGCAGCTTGGACAGTACTTCCAGTTTACAAGTATCAGAGTAGAACAGGCTGGACATGCTACAGTTTCTTGAGATTCGGACATTGTCTTTACTCCTTTGATTAGTTTTCAATGTTTTGTTTTATGTGTATATTAGAGGTTTTGTCAGCTCATGTCAATGCTATAGGGTGTTAACTCCCCATACAGAACTTTATTCGAAGCCTAACTCCTATGTTAACGAGTTAGTATTTATAAAAACAAAACGCCACCGCATATAATCTAGTTTGAACTAAATAATAGGGTGGCGTACTTAATATCCAAATCATTAATCAATCTTCCTCGGTAATTTACTTATTTAATTAAAAGTTTTTAAATACCTCTATTGCTTTTTCATACACACTTTGTAGATGACTGGATCGAAGATATGTTTTTGTAAATACGTAGTCATCAACTTCATATATCAAATATTCCCCTCCCCAGCAAATAACACCAGCATTGAAGTGTTTTTCCATAAAATCTGAAATATTAACATCCGCAGGAATTATGGACCTTTTGATTGCAATATAAGTTACAAAATGCGTTCCTACAGATTGTGATTTGCATTTTGCTTCACCAACAACAATTCCATGAACAGTTGCTAATTTAGCCATAGCATCATCAGCTATAATTCTCTGTCGAAATACTTTAGCATGCTTATAAACATTCATAGCTCGCTCCTTTTTTTAAATAGAATATATTTGTAGAATTAATTAATTTAGGGAATACTATCATACAAACTAGGAAGTTACAACCTATAGTTATCATTGGCTCCCCAGCCATTGCAGTAATATAAATAAGCTTTGGGAAGTGTTGGAAGATTCTGTTTTTATAAATAATATTAAGTCTCAAGTTGATAGTTGTATATAAAAAAATAAGGCACTCCTAGATTGAAAAATAGAAGTGCCTTTATGGCAGGTGACTAAATTTTAAAGCTACAGACCTTCAAGTGCTTCAGGTGTGGCTGGAATCCATTTACCTGCAGGCATTGTAGACCAAGCATCAACATCTGCTTTCCAAGGGATACCTTTATCCTTAGAGAATGCTACCCAGGCTTTAGCAAGTTCATCCCTCCAAGTTTCAAGTTTTTCCAGTCTTGTTGGGGAAGCACTTGCAATACCAAGGATCTGCATGGATGTTGCATTGTCAGATGCAAAGAAGCTGATGGCCATGACAGCAACCTGGTGGGGTTGGACATCCTTGAGAGCTATGGCAGTAGCTTCTCTTAGGGCTAATCCCAGCTTAGACATCATCTCCTGAACTTGTTCTTCCAGCTTTCTTGGGACAAAAATCAGTACATCAGGCATATCAGCTCTCCTTTTCTGTTAGTGTTGGTGATTGGGCTTCTCATCTTCTGGAAGTGTTCTTCCAAGGTGCTTGAAAAGTAGTTCAGCTTTTTCTTCAGTGTAATCCTCAGGAACCCACTCAGAATCAATTTCAATCTGCAGGGGGTCAATGAGATGAAGTAGGATTTTTCCTTCCTTTTTCTCAGGACCCCATTTGATTGTATATGTGTCCATAAGCCTCCTTATTGTTTTTTAGGGACATATTGAATCAGAATAATTATTGATATTATAAGGTATTTAAGGAATAGTGTCAACCTATAGTATGTAGTTGGCTCCTCATACAGAACTTTATACAAAGTTTGATATCCGTGTTAGTTTGATATTTCTGAAAAACAAAAAAGCATCTTTTTAGGGGATAGGTAAGATGCAAACCTTTTTTCTAGTCAGATTCTTTTTTAAAGCTGCTTTAGAACTTCATCTAATTGTTGTTTAAGACGTTCGGCTTCTTCGAGGTTTAGCGAAATCTCAAGACTTTCAAGGGTATCGCTGATTACTCTCTCCACTTTTGCTTTTCGGCTGAGTGTTAGTATAACCTCTTTTTCCCACCCGTACTTTCGACCTTTTACTGCACGAACAGAAACTATTGGTGTCTGAGCCATTTTATCTTCCTCCAGTATGCTTATTTAAATGGATGTGAATCAATGATTGCCACGAATGTATAACGGAATGAGATATAAATCAACTTATAGTATATGGCTTTGCATCGTCAACAATGTTAGAATCATTTTTAAAAAACAAGACGAGTATATCTACATTCCCGATTTGAGATCTACAGTTTAATTTTTATCTTACCACCCAACTCATTATTGTTTAGAGGAAAAAAGAAGGGTCTATCTTGCTGGGATTACCCAAACAAATAGACCCTTTAAAACTTGGGTTATGCACGCTTTTATTCTTATTATCTTTATAATTGACCTTCATTAAAGATAATATGATTTTTTCTTAGTAACTTTCTTACCAGAGTTCTATATAGAGGCTTAAGAGATGTATCACGATTGCCAAAAATCTTTTGTAAAGTCTCTTGAGTTTCATCCGCACAGTGTGGACAACTTGTTACAAAGAAAAATGGTTTGAGTTTTTCAATGGTGCCCTCGGGTTTCAATACAAACACTGTTCTACGTTCGTCTTTTAAATAAGTTTTACCACAAACCGTACACCTGCCTTTATATTGAGATTTACTTCCTTCTCTGCGTTCCCAGATGACATCCAAATCTCCACGCCACCACGGAACCCTCATTAAAAATGAAGCAAAAAGCAATCTTTTAATATCTCCCATCTTATTTTTTCCTTTCCTCTTTTTGCATTAGTTGAAGGTTTAGATTTATTTTATGTATATTAGAGGTTTTGTTAATTCGTGTCAATTCTATAGGATAATGGCTCCTCCGGGTGGACTCGAACCACCAACCTACCGGTTAACAGCCGGTCGCTCTGCCGGTTGAGCTACAGAGGATCGAATAAGCAACAAAAATCCTAACATAATAATACTAAAATGTGAAATATTTTTCTTTTATATTTGAGTAGGAACGTTATCTTTTGGTTCAACCACTTTTTCCTGAGAAGAAAGGTTGATGACCACTATTGTGGCAAAGATTATATGAATTACAAAAAATCCTAATCCAAATCCCGTTCCTATTCCAAGGACATTTGCTAAAACCTCTAAGGTTATTGGTAAAGTGGCGGAATGAGTACTTACTCTAAAATACATTCCATAATTCACGTCCAATTTTTTGATATTGCCTATTAACATTAATATTAAAGCAAAAACAGCAAGATATAGCATCCTAAATAAAAAGTAATAAAAACTACCGCCTATTAATATTAGTATAAAAATAAATACAGGAATTTTATTAATAAATTTTTGTAACTGCGATAAAAGCGAATCTATTTGATATCTTGTTACTTTGCCATCAGGGATACTATCAAGAGGGTAAGCTTCAATTTTCCCCCTTTCGTCACGGGTTATTATATTCGTATCATTAACAAGTATTAAAGTATCAAGGTCTTTTAGGTCGTTGATGGTTCCGTTATGGGAAAAAACAATAAGATTTACCGGCATTTTAAAATCTCCAGACTCATATTGCATTGATTTTGGAAGGGGTATGCTGTAAGGTTCGGGCTTATTTATCTCCCACTTACCGGTAGAGGACTTAATTTCAAGATCTTGAGGGTAAAGATCAGATACTTCCGTAAGAAATTTTTCTGCATACATGTTTATTTTGGGAATCAGATGATACGCCGTGTTAATAGAAGAAATTATTACGGCTGCGAAGGCAAGTACCAAAAAATACTTAACGGAAAATTTTATTCTTACATCTTTAAGATCACGGTAATATTTTATTGATATCAGGCTGTTTTTATATACATAAAATAGGGCCTTTAATCTTTTCATACTATTATATTAACAAATTTGACATATCAAAACATATAGACTACCATCTATGGAATGAAAAAGCTTTCAACATGCGCAAATTGCTTCAAATCTCTTGGTGTTTTAACCAGGATGAAAATTTATAATTATTTATTGGAGAATAATGATTCAACCGTTCAAAATGTAGTTGATCATATAAAATTGACCCAGCCGACCATTTCCTACCATCTTAATGACATGAAAAGATTAGGGATATTAAAAAGCGTAAAAAGAGGCAAGGAAGTTATTTACAGCCTAAATGAAGAGTGCCCCTATGACAATAAAATGTGTATTTTGGAGAACATTAAATTATTAAGTCA
>MEUV01000045.1:73506-75738 GCA_001772575.1 candidate division WWE3 bacterium RBG_19FT_COMBO_34_6
CTATACTTAAAAAAGTTGATTTAATATTACAAAAAGGCAAGGTGCATGTGATCATGGGTCCTAACGGATCAGGAAAAAGCACTTTAGCTCAGGTTATTATGGGAAATCCTTCCTATATTGTAGATGGTGGGAAAATTATTTTTGATTCGGTTGATTTATCAGGTAAAGACAGCTTTAAAAGGTCTCAGTACGGCTTATTTTTGTCATTCCAATACCCTCCGGAAATCCCCGGAGTTTCGGTTTCAGGTTATTTGAGAACAATCTATAACAAAAGATTTAACCAAAAACTTTCCCCAATAAAATTCAGGGAAATTCTTAAAGAAAAGATGAAATTACTAAAAATGGATGAAAGCTTTTTGGACAGATATCTAAATGAAGGTTTTTCCGGTGGAGAAAAGAAAAAAATGGAGATACTGCAGCTTCTTGTCCTAATGCCAAAACTTGCTATTTTGGATGAAGTAGACAGCGGTCTTGACATAGACTCAATAAAACTTGTTTCCGATGCAGTTAATTATGCTAAAAAAGACTCCGATATGACAATTTTACTAATTACCCACTACACAAGAATTCTAAAATATGTAAAACCAGACATAGTATTTATTCAAAAAGATGGAAAAATCATTCAACAAGGGGATGCCGACCTGGCTTTGGAATTAGAGGAAAAAGGGTACGCACCTTTTGGCGATTAATCAAGGATAAATATTAAAATGAGTAAAAAACAAATGGCAGAAAAAAAAGTAAAAAGACCTGTTATATCAATAAACCGTAACTATAATAAAAAATATGGTTTTAAGGTAGCCTCAAATTTTATTTTTAAAGCCGAAAAAGGTCTTTCCGAAGAGATTGTAAAACAGATTTCTCAAATAAAAGATGAACCTAAGTGGATGCTTGATTATAGACTTAATTCTTTAAAAATATTTAATGAAAAGAAAATGCCGGATTGGGGACCTGATCTGTCAAAGATTGATTTTTCTGAAATATACTATTATTTAAAACCGACTCAAAAAACAGAAAGAAAATGGAAGGATGTTCCGGCTGAGATGAAAAACACTTTTGAAAGACTGGGTATTCCACAGGCAGAAAGATCACATTTGGCCGGTGTTAAGGCACAGTTTGATAGCGAAGTGATCTATGATTCATTAAAAAAAGAGCTTGAGGAGGATGGCATAATATTTATGAGCACTGACGCCGCTTTAAAAAAATATCCTCAAATCTTTAAAAAATACTTTGGAAAACTAATACCTCCTGCAGATAATAAATTTGCTGCTTTAAACAGCGCTGTATGGAGCGGGGGATCTTTTGTTTATATTCCAAAAGGAGTTACGGTAAAAAGGCCGTTGCAGGCATATTTTAGAATAAACGCGCAAAATATCGGTCAATTTGAAAGGACATTAATAATTACCGATGAGGGCAGCTTTGCGAATTATGTTGAGGGGTGTACTGCTCCTGTGTATTCTTCGGATGCACTTCATGCTGCGGTTGTGGAGGTTTTTGTACATAAAAATGCAAGATTCAGATATACAACCATCCAAAATTGGTCTTCTGATGTATACAATCTAGTAACCAAAAGAGCCAAAGTTGACGATAACGCCATAATGGAGTGGGTAGACGGTAATTTGGGATCTAAAATTACTATGAAATACCCCTCATGTTATTTGGTCGGTAACCGCTCACATGGAGAGGTACTTTCTATTGCGTATGCCGGAAAGGATCAGCATCAGGATGCAGGAGCAAAGATGATGCATATCGGTAAAGATACATCCTCAAAAATTATTTCAAAATCAATCAGTACACAGGGGGGAAGAACAAGTTACCGTGGTCTTGTATCCGTATCACCTTCTGCAGCAAGAGCTAAAAGCCGCGTGGAATGTGATGCTCTAATATTGGACGAACAATCAGCTACAGATACATTTCCTACAATGGATATTAAAGAAAGCAGTGCTCATATAGAACATGAGGCGACAGTGAGCAAAATAGGCGAGGAAAAACTTTTTTATTTAACAAGCAGAGGTTTGAGTGAAGCGGAAGCATTAAGCCTTATTGTATCGGGATTTATCGAGCCTATTGTAAACAAATTACCTTTGGAATACGCCGTTGAGCTAAATAGATTGATAGAGCTTGAAATGGAGGGAAGTGTGGGATGATCTCCAGATTGGTTAATTTACAAGAGAATACTACACTTGATGCACAGGAAAATTGTCAATATATACTGTTAGTAAAGGATTTTGATAA
>MEUV01000045.1:75751-77423 GCA_001772575.1 candidate division WWE3 bacterium RBG_19FT_COMBO_34_6
TGAAAAAAGGCGGAATTGAAGCGGAAATAGTAGGTATTTTTAATTTAAAAACTGATTATTATTTAAGTCTGTGTACCACGGTAATACACATCAACCCAAATACAAAATGTGAAACAAGAATAAAAGGGGTTTTAGGTGATAATGCCGGATTTTTTTATAGAGGTAGGATAATCATTCAAAAAAAAGCACAGGGTACAAACTCTTTTTTGGAATCTAAAACCTTGGTTACCGGCGAAAACACAATTAATAACTCCCAACCTATTCTTCAGATCGATGCCAATGATGTCAGGGCGTCCCACGGCTCTGCAACAGGTAGAATAGACGGAAATCAGTTGTACTATTTAACATGTAGAGGTTACAATAAAAATGAAGCTACTGATCTTATCATCCGAGGATTTTTTGAGAGTGAGATTAGTAAAATACTTGATGCTAAGGCCAAAAAAGTTATGTACAGGAGTATATATTAATGAACACAAAAATTTTAAAAAAAGATTTTGAAATATTTACAAGAGAGATAAATGGTAACCATTTAGTTTATCTTGATAACGCCGCTACTACACAAAAACCAAAAGATGTTATTGAGACCATAACAAGCTATTACAACAAAAATAACGCTAATGTTCACAGAGGTATACACACCTTAAGTGAGGAATCGACAGCACTATATGAAAAAGCAAGAAAAAAGGTGTCAGATTTTTTAGGAACAGGGTGTCCAAAAGAAGTTATTTTTACTTCAGGGACAACAAATTCTCTGAACATGGCTGCCGGTATGCTGGTTGAAAGATTTGTTGAGAAGGATGATATTATTTTAACTTCCGATCTTGAACATCATAGTAATTTTGTACCTTGGCAGCAGGCTGCATTAAGAAAGGGTGCAAAATTAGAAACCTTATCCCTATATGGTTTGGATAACGATGAGATTATAAAGTTATTCAAACAAAAAATGACCCCTAGAGTAAAGATTGTTGCCATAACCCATGTAAGTAATGTTACTGCAGCTATTCTTCCTATTAAAGATATTTCTAAAGTAGTTCATTCTCAAGGAGCATTGCTTGTAGTAGATGGAGCTCAGTCTGTACCACACATGAGCGTAAATGTGAAAAGTCTTGATTGCGACATGCTGGCTTTTTCAGGACATAAAATGTTAGCCGCTACAGGAATTGGTGTACTTTGGGCAAAAGAGGGCTTACTTAATGAGCTGGAGCCTATAAATTTTGGCGGTGGAATGATCGAATCAGTAACTTTCAATAATTCCACTTGGGCTGAAATTCCTTATAGATTTGAGGCAGGTACACCAAATATTGAAGGCGCCGTAAGCCTTGGTGCCGCGATAGATTATCTTAATAAAATAGGTATGGATAATATCAAAAAGCACGAAGCTGATCTATCGGAATACGCATTTAAAAAGCTTTCCGGACTAGACGGCATCGACATTTTGGGTCCAAAAAATAAAGAAAATAGATGTGGTATTATTTCTTTTACATTAAAAAGCATTCATTCCCATGATATAGCCTCTATTTGTGATTCTGAGGGAGTGGCTGTCAGATCCGGGCATCATTGCGCAATGCCTTTACATGAAAAACTTGGTCTTGCTTCAACAACAAGAGCCAGTTTCTATTTTTACAACGATAGGCAGGATGCAGATAAGTTATATGACGCATTGCAAAAGGCA
>MEUV01000045.1:77471-82509 GCA_001772575.1 candidate division WWE3 bacterium RBG_19FT_COMBO_34_6
ATGGAGCATTTTAAAAATCCTCAAAATAGGGGAATTATAAAAAATCCATCTAAACAAACAACCAAGAAAAATCCTTTGTGCGGAGATGTTATTTCTATGCAGATTAAGCTGGATAAAGGAATTATTAAGGATATAAAATTTGATTCCAGCGCCTGCGCCGTTACAGTCGCAGCAGCTTCTGTTTTGACCGAGGAGGTAATCGGAAAAGATATAAATTATGCCAAATCAATTACCAAGGAAAAGCTTTTGGATCTTTTGGGGGTAGAACTTACCACCAGCAGGGTAAAATGCGCTCTGCTCGCTTTGGAATCTTTGCAAAGCATGTTGGAGGGACTAGATGACTAAGAAAGTAATAAATAAAAAAATTAAGATAACAAAAGATATGAATTTGGCTGATGTGCTTTTTAAATATCCAAAGTCAGCAGAAATTTTTATGGACTATGGTCTTCATTGTGTCGGGTGCATAGCCAGTTCGTTTGACACAATTGAGGCAGGAGCAAAGGTACACGGCTTACTCGACAAAGATATAGACGAAATGGTCACTCGGGTAAACGAGGTTATTTTATATGGTGATAAATAAAAAAAACATAAATCTTTTCATAAAATTTATCTTTGATACAATAGCGCTATGCAATACCAAATAACATCAGATAATATAGATATTTCAGATAGTATGAAAAACTTAGCCAAAACTAAGTTTGAAAAAGTTGAAAAAAGACTTCTGGATAAAGAGAAAGATTCTGCGCTGACAAGGATCGTATTAAATAAAGCTCAGGAAGAAGATATGTTTGAAGTAAAGATAGAATTCTCTTACGACGGTAAGAAATATTTTGCACATGATAAAAATTTTGTTTTGGAGTCAGCCATTATTAATACTGTGAATCAAATAGAGAGAATGAGAAGAAAAGAGGATATTGCTTATTATTCTGATTGGAAAAAGCAACGAAAGCTCAAAAGGATGTCGCCTGATGATTTTGAAGCTAAGGTAGACGAGCGTTTTTTGGATGATGAGGAATAATAGGTCTTATTGTATAATGTAAATCCGATACGGGTGATTAGCTCAGTTGGTAAGAACGCTTCGCTGCGCTCAGCAACCTTGCATTTGATCTATAGCACTTAGTGCTATAGTATCAAAAGTAGAGCAGACGCTTTGGGGACTTTCATAATTAATTTGCAAACTAGTATGGGTGATTAGCTCAGTTGGTAGAGCAGACGTCTTATACACGTCCGGTCCCTGGTTCGAGCCCAGGATCACCCACCATTTATATTTTTTATAGGATTCCTAATTCAGTTTTTTCTTCCTGTGTTTCGCGTTGAATATATTCCAAATATCTTTCGGTCGTAGAAATTCTCATATGACCGGCTATCTTTGATACTTGAAGTAAATTTGTACCGTTAGCCAAATGATGAGCAACAAAAGTATGTCTTAGATCATTTACTTTAGCATTTTCCACACCGGCAAGTGCATAAAATCTTTGAACTGTTGATCTTATATTTCTTATCAGCAAAGGTTTACCGGTTTTTGTAATAAAAACATATTTAGCCTCTGTGATTTTTGGTCTTTCCTCTTCAATATATTTTTTCAACGCATCTACAACAGCTCTATTTAGAGGAATATTTCTTGAAGTCTTATTATTTTTAGTTGGGACAAAAAGATTACCAGGAGTAGATTCCAGGTTAGTATATTCCATTTTCATTGTAGCAAGCTCAGAAATTGTAATCCCTGTTTGTAACAAGGTTTCAATAATAGCATATGTTCTTAGATCATCTCTCGCAGCATCTCTTAAGGCTCTATATTCAAGTTTGGAAAGTATTCTCGGTGCCTTGATCTCAACTTTCGGATGTTTCAAAAGGTCAGCTACATTTTTTTCAATATGGTTTTTATCCAATAAATATTTGAAAAATGTTTTGGTCGAATTGGTTTTTCTAGAAATTGATTTGAGGGTATAATTTTCATTCTGCAATTTTTGCATAAATGCCTCAAGATGGGATATTTCTATCTCATTTACCTTTCCAAGGCCATTTTTTTCAAGATAATCAACCAACTGCTCTATGTCTTTGCCATAGGCAATCAAAGTAGATTCAGATCTATTAAGACCTTTTAAGTGATCTACGAATTCTTTATGAGCTATTTTTAGTTCTATCATAGTATTTAATTTATGGGGCAAATTTATTGTAGAAACGGCCTTACAGCGCAGTTTCCTATAGGTCATAGTATCATGAGGCTTGAACAATGTCAACATATCTTCTAAAATTCAAGGTATGTCCATCCCTGCTCACTTTAAATACCTTATATTGACAGCACTTTTTATACTTGCATCTATAAATTTTACTAAAACAGCCACAGAAATAATCAGAAACAGCAAAAGAATGGATAGCATGAATCAGGAAGTAGCTAAACTGGAAACGGAGAAAACAAAGCTTGAAGAAAGTATCAATTATAAGCAAAGTGATGATTATATCGAGGAAAAAGCCAGGGATGACCTAAATATGATTAAACCTGGAGAAAAAGTATATGTGATACCCAAAGAGATCATCGAGAGTGCCTCTGCCAAAAAGAATGTTTTAGGTGAGAAGGTTATAGATGGGGTAAAAAATCTGCCGTCATCGTTGGAAAATAGTAAAACCGGTTATTTATCTCTTTGGTTAGAACTTTTTTTTAAATAATTTTTTGACACAAAGATATTATTTTGTTAGAGTACTGATTGATATAGCGGGGTGGAGGAACAGTACCTCGTCAGGCTCATAATCTGAAGGTCTCGGTGCAAATCCGAGCCCCGCAACCAAGTAAAACAGGGTTTAACCTCAACATTTTCCACATTTTTTGATATAATCCTTTTGTTCTTATGCCAACGTAGCTCAGGCGGTAAGAGCGGACGTTTCATAAGCGTCAGGTCGGTGGTTCGAGCCCACCCGTTGGCACCATAAAAAGGTTATAATACACTCATGCTAAAAAATAATAAGAAACGTGTGTTGTCAGGAATGAGGGCTACGGGAAGATTACATATCGGTAACTACCTCGGGGCTATCAAAGGTATGATCGAATTGCAGGAAAACAAGCAATACGAGGTTTTTTACATGATCGCCGATGTGCATACAATAACAACTCCTTACGACAAAGACTCCCTTGTGCAAAAACGTGAAAATGTAATTTTGGATTATTTGGCAGCCGGTTTGAATCCTTCAAAAGCATCAATTTTTATACAATCAGAAATATCCGAACACGTAGAACTCTCATATTATTTGTCATCTGTGGTTACCGTAGCGAGAATGCTTCATCTACCGACTTATAAAGATAAAATAAAGCAATATCCTGAAAATGCCACTATGGCACTTTTAAACTACCCGGTACTTATGGCGTCAGATATTTTGTTATATAAAGCAGATCAGGTACCTGTCGGTATTGATCAGGAGCCTCATCTGGAGGTGGCCAGGGAGATTGCAAGAAAAATGAATGATTACTACGGTACTGATTTTCCTGAGCCTACAAGATTTGCAACAAAGGGTGGTTATATACCAAGCTTACTTGGGGAAGGAAAGATGAGCAAGACCGTTGAGGGAAGTTACATTAATCTTACTGATAATCTGGATACAATATTAAATAAACTTGCAAAAGCACCCACGGATTCAGGTAAGGGCTTTGGTGTACCAAATAGCGGACCTGTGGCAAATCTGCTTCAACTGGTTAGTCTCTTTGAAGGTGATGAGAAGAAAAAATATTATGAACAGGAATATTTATCGCTTGGTATAAAATATACCGAACTTAAGCACGATCTGGCAACAGCAATTTATCTGGCTTTAGAACCAATTCAAGATAAAAGAAAGGATCTTGAAAGCAAAAAAAACTATGTACAGTCGGTAGTGGAGGAAGGTGCAAGAAAAGCCAGAATTATAGCCGGCCATACTGTTTTTGAGGTCAAAGAAAAAATGGGTTTTATATAGTATAATTTTGTAACTTATGGACGAAAACAACAACCAACACAATAAGCCAAAATCCAGGAAAAATCCTTTAACACCTCCATCTAAAGGAAATATATTTGGTAATATATTTTTTTATCTATTTGTATTATTTGCCTTATTTATTATTTTTAATGCTTTTTCTGCTTTTGAGGGAGGGCAGGAACCAAAACCTATCAGCGATGTAATCAAAGATATTAAGGATGGAAAAGTTCAGGATATTGTAGTTTCCGGTGATAAGGTGGAGATTTTACTCCAAGATGGATCAAAATTTTATTCTGAGAAAGAGTCGGGTGTTAGTTTTGATGAAATTTTATCCAACAATCAGGTTGATAGGTCTAAGATTGCCGGAGAGATAAAGATAGAACATAGGCTTGGTTTTGGAGATATACTAGGCCCGTTATTGTCTTTTGGTTTACCTATTTTAATATTACTTTTTATTTTTAAGCAAATGAAGGGTGCCAGCGGGGATATATTTTCTTTTGGAAAATCACGCGCTAGGATGTTCAATAATAACGCCAGCGAGAAGATCACTTTCAAGGATGTGGCAGGAATTGACGAAGCTAAAAAGGAAGTAATGGAAATAGTGGATTTTTTAAAACATCCCCAGAAATATAGGAAATTAGGTGCGAGAATTCCCAAAGGAATTTTGTTAATAGGACCATCCGGAGTTGGAAAAACCTTATTGGCGAAAGCAATAGCCGGTGAGGCAAACGTACCGTTCTTTAGTGTTGCGGGAAGTGAGTTTATGGAGATGCTCGTGGGTGTTGGTTCAGCCAGGGCAAGAGATCTTTTTAGAATGGCAAAGACCAGTCAACCTAGTTTAATTTTTATTGATGAAATAGACGCTATCGGTAGGCAAAGGGGAATGGGTATCGGCGGAGGCCACGATGAGCGTGAGCAGACTCTTAACCAGATACTTATAGAGATGGACGGATTCGATCCTAGAACAAGTGTGATTGTCTTGGCTGCTACAAATAGACCTGATATGCTTGATCCTGCTTTGATCCGCGCCGGGAGATTTGACCGAAGAATAGCTATTCCTCTTCCTGATCTTAAGGATAGGGAAGAAATTATGAAA
>MEUV01000045.1:82538-88646 GCA_001772575.1 candidate division WWE3 bacterium RBG_19FT_COMBO_34_6
AGGTGCAAGTGTGGAAAAGATTGCCAAAAAGACAGTAGGTTTTAGCGGCGCCGATATAGAAAATATGCTTAACGAAGCGGCAATTTTGGCAGCCAGAGAAAATAGAGAAAAAATTCTTGAAAAAGATATCGATGAAGCTGCACTTAAAGTAACTATGGGTAGTGAGAGAAAAACATTACAAACCGAACATGAAAGAAAAATGACTGCTTGTCACGAAGCAGGGCATGCTTTAATAGCTGCAAATGTTCCCGATATGGATCCTGTGAGCAGGGTATCTATCGTTGCAAGAGGTGCTTCACTTGGACATACAAGTATAAATCCAACTAGAGATAGATATAATGAGACCAAGACCCGTCTTGTCTCCATAATTACCACAATGCTTGGCGGAAGAGCAGCCGAAGACATTGTGTTTAACGAGTTAACTATTGGTGCGGCTGATGATATAGAAAAGGCTACGAAATTAGCCAAAAAAATGGTTACTCAATATGGTATGAGCCCCCTTGGACCTATTTCTTACGAAGCTCAAACTGAGGAATTTATGGTAGCCAAAGAATTTGGTTATCACGCACCTTTATATAGCGAGAATATGGCTTCTAAAATAGATGATGAGGTCAAAAAAATCGTTGATAATTGCTATGCTAAGGCTAAGGAGATATTAATACAAAAAAAGACTATTCTTGAAAAATTAACAACGGTATTACTGGAAAAAGAGACTATTTATGAAGATGAGTTTAAGAATCTGCAATCCGCATCTAAATGAAAAAATTATTATTAATTGATACATTTAATTTTTTACACAGAGCTTATCACGCTCTTCCGATTACCTTAACAAATAGCCAGGGTGAACCAACTAACGCTGTTTATGGTGTTGCCAGCATGCTTTTGAGTGTAACGGATTTAATAAAACCTGATTATACAGTGGCAGCATTGGATGACATTGCGCCCACATTTAGAGTCGAGGAATTTACAGGTTATAAAGCTCATCGTAAACCTATGGAAGAGGAACTATCATCACAAATTCCAAAAATGTTTGAAATTTTGGACTGTTTTGGTATCAAGAAAATATCACTTCCGGGTTATGAGGCTGATGACGTGATCGGTACGTTGGTAAGTAAATTTACAGGGCGTGATCTTCAGATAATTATTGTATCTAATGACCAGGATATGTGGCAGTTGATCGGGGTAAATTCCTTGGTATTAAATCCTGATACCAAAGGTAATGCTTCATGGATTGGTCAAAAGGAAGCGCTAGCCAGGTTTGGATTTGATCCTGTTTATATTCCACAATACAAAGCACTAAGGGGGGACCCAAGTGATAATATACCAGGTGTATATGGTATAGGTGATGTCACTGCCAAAAAATTAATTATTGAGTACAAAACAATTGATGAGATTTACAAAAATATTGATAAAATCTCTCCCGATAAGTTAAGAGAGAAGCTACTAAATAATTATGAGCAGGCAATTATGAGTAGAGGATTGGCCAATATCATTAAAGATGCTCCGGTAAATGTAGATTTGGAGGAATGTAAATATTTGGGTAACCATACGGACGCAATTAAAGATGTGCTGACAAAATATAATTTTAAATCACTATTAAAAAGAATCGGTGCGCTGGATGACAAAAAAATATCTAACGTATCCAAAGATCAAATGGAACTTTTCTAAAAATTTATATGCATAATTATAATAGGGCAGAAAAAATCGCACAAATTTTACAAAAAGAAAATCCACATCCAAAAACAGAACTTGTTCATTCAAACGAAATGCAGCTATGTATAGCGGTGATGCTTTCTGCTCAAACTACAGACAAAAAGGTAAATCAAATTACTCCGAATTTATTTATGAAGTATCAAAGATGGCAGGATTTTTCATCCGCTGATCTTGGCGAGCTGAGGACAATTATAAGGGGAGTAAATTTTCATAAAGGGAAGGCCGAAAGAATTATAAAGGCATCAAATGTCATTATTCACGAATTTAGGGGAGAGTTGCCGCGTACTTTAGATGATTTGATAAAAATTCCGGGAATTGCAAGAAAAAGTGCAAATGTTATTTTGCAGGAGCTTTGGGATATAACCGAGGGGATTGTTGTTGATACTCATGTAACCAGGGTAAGTAACAGGCTTGGTTTGACTGCAAATACAGATGCCGTAAAGATAGAGAATGATTTAATGAAAATAATCCCCCAAAAATATTGGAGAAACTTTTCGGGAGCTGTAGTATTTCACGGAAGATATGTGTGCAAGGCAAGAAAACCCGATTGTGAGAAATGTATCTTAAATAAACTTTGCCCCGGTGCTTTCAAATATTAATCTTTTTCTATTTCGACAAGATCCTTGTACGCAGCATTTATTCCCATTATTAGGATGCTGCCCCGGGTTTTGTTTCCCTCGATATTATATGTCCATAAACCTTTTTCCCTAAGTCTTAATCTATATTCCAACGTTTCTCCTGCTTTGATGATTTTTGGTTGTTTAAATTCATCAAATTTTGGCATTAACTGGATAAATTTAACATCCTGATCAGTGGTGTTAATCCACCTGACTAACTGGCCGGCCTGCGCTTCTGTGTTCCTGGGCGTAAAACCATCCTCTTTTGAGTATTTAATTTCCACAACACCGTATTTTTCGTCCATTGTTTTGTACAAAGCAATAAGCTGGGGGTCTACCACATGCGCAGTTGATTCCTCCTGCCCCGACTGGGTACTTTCAGGAACATTTTCGGTATTTGTGAGATTTAGAGCGTCCTCGATCACTTTTCTTAAATCATCCTGATTTTTTATAGACACTTGTTTTCCGTTGACAAAAAATGTCGGTGTGGCATTTATACCGATTTTTTTACCATAAGCAATATCATCATTAATGATTTCTTTAAATGTTGAATTATCGTTATTTGAGGTAAATTTATCCAAGTTAAGCCCAAGCAGATCTGCATAGGATATTAACTTTTCTCTTGAAAAATCTCCTTGATTTTCAAATAAAATATCAGCATATTCCCAAAATTTTCCCTGCTCACCTGCAGCTTGCGCCGCTACCGAGGCTATATCAGAATCTTTATGCTGAGGAAGGGGAAAGTGTCTGAATGACCATCTGATATCATTTGAGTAATCATTAAAGATCTTTGTCATAATAGGATGAAAAGTCTTACATGCAGGACAACCGAAATCGGAAAATTCTACCACTTGAACTCTGGCACCTGTAGGTCCTTTGGAATATGTGTGGGGAGCAGTAAGATCATCCATCTCCACTTCTATAAGATTTGTATTTTTTAAGGATCGTCTTGAGGAGGTTACTATGATAACAAGGAAAATAACAATGGTAAGACCGCCTATAAAAAACACCGGTAGATTTCTGCCTATTAACTGTTTAAGTTTTTCTAGTATAAATTTCATAATCCGATGACACTTATTTTATCATAATTAAAGATTAATGATTTTTATGTTCTGATGTAATTTCTTCAATTTGATTTTTTGTTACCAAACCCAAAGTTGATCCGATTTCACGTATTTGGAAAGAGGAGTCTATTGCACCCCAAAACAAGGCTTCTTTTAAAGATTTTTTATAGTGAAGAGCCGCTATAACTCCAATTGCAAAAGCATCACCGGCACCTGTTTTGTCGATGACAGGCTTATTGATCTTATAGGCATCAATTTTAACAAAACTATTACCATCAAAACCGCTTGCACCTTCAGAACCAAGTGTGATCACCGTAAGTTTGGGTCCTAACTCACGAAGTTTATGATGGAGCATTTCCAGCGGATGATCACCGACAAGTACGATAGCCTCCTCACGGTTGACAAAGAGAACATGGGTAATTTCTAGAAAGTTTTTTATACCGGCAAGTCCAAGTTGCATATGGAAAGTGCCAGGATTAAAGGCGACCCCTACTTGCGGACGGTCTTTGACGTATTTAACCAAATTTTTTTGGAATGATTCAAATCCCGGGGATATGGAAGTATAGTATATCCATTTGGTTTCCGGCCAATTTGACACTTTATAGTGTCTTATTTCATGATGGGAAAAAATTGTCCTATCACCCCCGTATACAATAACCGGATGAAGACCTGTTTGCGCATCCTTATTACGGTGCATAAGACTTGTATCTATATCATAAGTATCTAATTCTCTTACAATTCTGTCTGCATACTCATCATCTCCCATTTCTGTATAAATTGCAGACTTCATTCCAAGTTTGGTTGCCCCGACAGCAATATTGACCGCATTTCCGGCTATATTTGTTTTTAGGCTTTTAACCGGGATTTTTGATCCGTGATAAAAACAAATTTTTGGTTTGACACTGTGTTTATCAGTTGTTGCATCCTTATCCTCAACTTTTAAATACAAATCAATACAAACATCCCCAATAGCAAGTAAATCAAGTGAATTTGTCATTTTTTACCCACCAACTCCCTAACTTCTTTTATGATGTGTTCCTTAGTTAATCCATTTTTTTCGATCAATTCTTCGTAAAGACCTGATTCTCCAAACTTATCCTTAGAGCCCATTCTGTGTATCTTTGTGGGGTATTTTTCTGAAAGTAGCTCACTTATCACCGATCCGAGTCCTCCGGAAATTTGGTGTTCTTCTATTGTTATTACCAAATTAGTTTTTTTGACTGAATTAATAATATGCATGTCCATCATAGGTTTAATACTATGGCAGTTAATTATTTCCACATCAATATTAAACTTTAGACCCAATTCACGTGCTGCCAGAAGAGCTTCATAAACGAGTGGTCCGCAGGCAATTACCGTGATATCCGATCCCTCTTTTAATATCTGTGCTTGTCCTACAACAAATGGCGTTTTTTTGGTTGTAAATACAGGTGTGTCACTTCTTGATAATCTAAGGTAAACAGGACCGTCAACTTTTATAGCTTCTTCCAAAGCTTTTTGTGCTTGGATAAAGTCAGCCGGTATTAAAACAGTCATATTTGGTAAAACTCTTGTTAGGGCAATATCTTCAAGTGCTTGATGTGTCGCCCCATGCACCCCTGATGCGTATCCTCCGTGGGCACCTATAATTTTTACATTAGCATCGCTATAACAAATGGAATCTTTAATTTGTTCCCAATTTCTTCCCGGATTAAATGCAGCATAAGAGGCAACAATAGGAATTTTTCCGGTGAGTGCCAGTCCGGCTGCAATACCGGCCATATTTTGTTCGGCTATTCCAACTTCAATAAATCTTCCCGGATATTTTTCTGCAAACTCCAAAACTCTTGTGGATTCGGATAAATCTCCTGTTAGTACAACAATATCCTCAAATTTTTCTGCCAAATCAACTAATGCCTGGCCAAATCCGTCTCGAATCGAGGCCTTTTTTATATTGGCATTAAACAAATCTTCGCTTATGTTAAGCTCATGATTTATTTTTAATTGCATTCCTGTGTTTCCTTTACACGTTCAAAATCGATTACTTTTTCTGTTTTGCTTATAGCAACAATATCAATAGATATATATCTACTCGGTTCAATCTCGCATGTTTCTCCCGGTTCTATCTCTTTTACAGATACCAGTAATATATTTTTTTCCTTATCTTCGTAAAGTTTTTTAATCCTTACTTCATGTCCGGTTTCTTCATAATTTTTTGATGAAACTCCGAGTAAAAATTCTTTGTCAAAATCAACCGGATCTTTGAGGATTAAAGCCCCGGTATCATCGATGGAATTTAAAAATTTAGCAAGCTCCTCAGAAGATTTTATAACTTCTCTTTTTTTCTCAAATACTTTTTCTGTATAAATATTGGTTGGAAATCCGGTTAATCTTCTTACCTCGGGCTTTTTGTCAATATTGAACACATTCTTATCTTTAAGGAAAAATATATACAATAATACTGCTGCTATCACTAAAACTAGCAACGGTAAGAATTTTAAACCTGTTTTTATATTTATTTTAGTCATATATATTTTTTATGCGGCCTTCAAGTGACCTAAGTTGTTTTAAGGCTTCTTTTGACTGCCTTTTATTAGGAAGCTTTCCATGCCATTCAAATTTATACTGCATAAAGTCTACATCTTTTCCCGGAATTGTGTGAGCAATTATGGCTGTAGGTCTTTGCGTAACAGCCTTGGCCATATTGCATGCATTAACAATCTCTTCAATATTAT
>MEUV01000045.1:88667-92307 GCA_001772575.1 candidate division WWE3 bacterium RBG_19FT_COMBO_34_6
TTTTCGAGAGGCATAACTTCTTCGGTCTGTCCTGAAATTTGAATATTATTTCTATCAATAATCCATGTAAGATTTGTTATCTTTTTGTTTGGCGCAAACATAGCAGCTTCCCAAATCTGGCCCTCATCCAGCTCACCGTCTCCTGTCATACAATAGACTCTATAATTTTTTCCATCAATATTAGCAGCCAGCGCCATCCCGATTGCCTGTGATAGACCTTGCCCCAAAGATCCCGAAGTATTCTCTATTCCGGGGAGTGATTTATACACAGGATGGGCTTGAGCCCTAGCTCCAAGTTTTCCTATATTGATCAAATCTTTTTTTGCAAAAAAACCCTTTAGATACAAAGCCGCATACCAAGTAGGGCATACATGGCCGTTTGATAATACAAATCTGTCCCTTTCAGGATTTTTGTAATTTTGAGGATCAATATTTAAAACATTAAAATATAAGGTAGCAAAAATTTCGGCTGTACCTAGAGATCCGGCTGTATGACCGGAATTTGCTGTTGTCAAAATTTCAATAACAAGTTGTCTAAGAACAATGGCTATTTTTTCTATTTCAAAAAGTTTTTTATTTTTGGCATGTATAGTGTAGGATTTCTTGGGCATTATGCTAAGTATAAGGTGTTTGATATGATGTTTCAACACCAAAAATATATCTTATAGTCTTTTTGACATAAAAATTATACTTTGATAATATTATTTATGCGCAAGTATCTTGGCGCGGCATACCTAAGGTCACATTAATCTTAGAATCAAGAAGAGAGGAGGGCAGCATGATCGGGTCGGGTAAAGATATCAATCTTGTCTTGTACCCAATTCTTTTTATTAAGAATCATTGAAGGATTACCGCAGGAAAATCTTAACGAAAGGAGGACGATTAGCGATAGCATTGTTTAACTTAAATCAACTGGTATAAAATCTTCGATCGGTCTGGTGTGCGGTTCACTTAGCAAAAAGGTTCGGATATGCCGTGTGAGGAAATTGTAAAAGTCGAGAGAAGCCACTCTATGACAACCTCCTTGCACGGCTCTTTTTTATAGTTTATTAAATCCCATTAGATACTCAAGAACTTCTTCAGGAGAGTGGCAGATTTTCATCATATTTTCCTCTCCGTGGTCAAGCAGCATATATTTTTTGATAAAATCTATATATTCTCTCCAAAAATCTCCAAAAAGCACAATAGGTTTACTATTAGGGTAGTGGATCCACGAGCTTACCCAAGTCATGCCAAGTTCACTTAAAGTCCCGATACTTCCGTTAAAAACAATATGAGCATCTGTTGTTTGAAGCATTACTTTTGTCCTATCAAAATAATCCAGCGTAGTGATCTCAGTGGAGAATTCATTATTTTTATCTACTCCCTCATAATGCCTTTTGATAGTAGAAGGCATGTAGGTGATGGCTATAGCTTCCTTACCGGCTGCTTTTGCGCCTTGCGTGGATGCTTTCATCACCCCAGGACCGCCACCGTTAACAATAACAAAGCCATTTTCTGCCAGAAGCTTTGCTGTGTCATAAGAGCCTTTGTAGGGGAGTTCGGTTTCTTTCCAGCCGGCTCCACCAAGGAAAGCAACTTTTTCAATTTTTAAATTTCTTTGTAAATTATTCATAAGTTGTTATCCTTTAAAATTTTTATTTTCCAGCGTTGTAAGCTTATCCAAACGTCTTATATGTCGTTTTTCATTACTAAATGGAGTACTCAAAAAAGAATCAATTATCTCGAATACGTTTTTTTCCTCAATAAATTCAGTAGGTATTGCCAGTACATTTAAATTATCGTCATTTTTCATACTTGCTATGTGGTCTTTGTTAAAAGAAATAGCGCATCTTATATTTTTAAATTTATTTGCCGAGATGCTCACCCCGGCTCCGTTTTTGCATATCAGTATACCCATGCTACCCGGTAACTCTTGCATTTTTTCCATAGCATATATAACAAAATCTTCGTAATCATCAGAAGGATCATATGATGAGGGACCGCAATCTATACAAAAAATATTTTTATTATTTAGATAAGTGATTATCTTATTTTTTAATTCAAATCCTCTATGATCAGCTGCAATAATAATATTCATACCTGGTATAAAGAATACATTATATTTTTCTTTTTGGAAAAAAATAAATGAAATAAATTGTAATTATATTTACAAAACTTATAAGGCACCACAAACAAAAGGCTTGTATAATAAATGCTTCTATATAAGTAAGAAAAGATGAGTATAAAAGACCCCATATTAGAGCATATTTTTTTATTGATCTAATGCTAGTTGACTCTTTTTGGTAAAAGAGGGCAAAAAGGATAAAATAATAAGCCATACCCCATACCCCAAGGGGAATACCAAGAATAGTAGAGTAGGGGCTATTTTGGACAATATCGCACCCCTCACTTGTAAGGCAATACAAAGAATTACTGGAAATTTTGGCATATGCCAGATAACTTGAAATAGCAATACCTAGTATTGATAGTCCGAGAAGAATATTTTTTTTCACAGAGGATAGTATAGACATATAAAATTTATTATTCAAATTATATTTTGCCAAAATTACCTCGGTAATTATAAAGAGCGTACTAAAAAGTATTAATAAAGTTGATAAAAACTGTGCCACATTAGTGTTTGTGATGACCCAGGGATTAATTTTGAGAAATTCCATGAAATATCTTATTAACCCATAGCCAAGGCTATAAAATGAAAAAATATACCCGATAAATAATTTAGGATTCGAGTCGGCAAACCCTTTAGCAGCAGGAGCCTTACGGGTATAGAGTAGGTATAGGCAAGCAAAGAGTAAGAGATTTAATATTAATTCATAGGCAAATAAGGGATGATATATGTCGTTATTTATATACTCATTTAGTCTTTTGGAGGGGGGAATATAGATACCCCAAAAATGATTTGTCGGTTTTCCATAAACTTCTTGATTAAAATAATTACCAAACCTACCTATTGCCTGTCCCAAAGGTAAAAGTACACCTGCCAAGTCCAACCATTTACCGACACCCTGTTTTTTAACAAAAAGGTATAAAACACCGCATATTATTCCTCCAATAAGCCCTCCCAGAATTCCTAAGCCGCCTTTAAAAATCAATAGTATTGATAAAAGGTCTGTTTGATAGTAATTCCAATAATGAAGCACATGGTAGATTCTGGAGCCGGCTATCCCCCCTAGAATGGAGAAAAAGGCAGTGCCCCAATAGATATTTAGATCAAGTTGCTTTTTTTTGCAAAGCTTTTCCCCTAACAAAAGGCATAGCACAATGGAGAAAGCTATAGTTATACCGTACATTAACTTCCCTAAATAAGGGACAGGCCATAAATAATAGAAATAATTAAAGCGATCGAGTACAAAATTATATTTTTTTTATCAGGAACCTGTTTTAGTTCCCAAAACCATTCATTTGCTTTGCCATCAAAATAGTAATCTGCCATCTTATACATTGAATTTACAAATACCGATAAGGTAAAAGCTTTGAAAAATATATTTGAGGTAGATGATAATACAATCAAATTAACTCCGACTAACACTATCTGAAATAGCACGCTATTAAGAGTTTTTTCTTTGACTTCAGATCTATTGTAATAGATATGATTAATGGCATTAGAAAAATCTTTTGAGTTCAAATATCCTCTTAATGT
>MEUV01000045.1:92315-95721 GCA_001772575.1 candidate division WWE3 bacterium RBG_19FT_COMBO_34_6
TAAATAATATAATCAAGATCAAGCACAAACGTTCCTAAAATAGATGCCGCCGATATAAGGGCAATGTTAACCGGTGTTTTTAGCACTGTAATGGCGATCAAAGTCACCGCAACCGTAATTGATAGAAGTATTTGGATTTTGTAAACGTTTAAAAGCTTTTTATACATAAGTTAATGATATTTCAAGACGGAGTATTATTCAACTTTTTTAATTCGTTAAGTTTCCACATGAAAAGTCTACCTTTTTCTACTATTTTTTCTGCCCCCATGACGTGAAGTCTGGCTGTTTCCAAAAGGTTTCTGTCCTCTGTTTTAGCCAGTTTTATATACAAAGATCTATGTGCTGTATCGTTTAGTTCTTCTGCTAATCTATTTCCATAGGCTTGAAATTCATATTTGTTCCTTTTATCAGAATTAAAGGATTTCTTTTTTAGAATATCAGAAATACTTTCCATTAGAGAAATATTAAATTAAATGAAAACAGCTTATTGTTGTGGTTTGTTAACCATGTCTCTGGCATATTTTCCAATAACAGGAAGTTCATATTCCACATTATTGTATGCTTTCCACATAGTGTACAAGCCGAGTACAAATGCTACTAAGCCAACCAATGGGGCTAAAGCAGCCAGTATTATTGTGAAGCCCATGAGCGTCATAATAACGTACACGGCTACGCCAAATATTATTGATTGCATAGCATGAAATCTTACAAATTTATCTTCTTTTTCGATTAAGAAAAAGGCAATACCTGTAAGGGGAGTTAATATGTAAGATAATGCTGCCGCAATATTAGGCTGTAAATTAGTATACTTTGATGCATTTGTTGTTTTTGGTGTTTCTTCTGTCATATTTATAAGTATACACCCCCTCCAATGTTTATCAATTATATATTCCTCTCTCTTGTAAGGAATACAACTTTTTTATCTCAGCCAGTGTTGTAGATTGAGATGCGTTCTTATCCTCTCTAAAATGTAAAAGACGTGGAAATCTTAATCCGTAACCGGAGGAGTGGGATTTGGAAATAGTGATCTCATCCCCTCCTATTTCAACTACTAATTTTGGATTTAGTACCACATCAGGGTTATATGCTTTGTTTATTAACACATTGTTTGGTAATTTAGCGGTTTTGTACTTATCGGCTTCTTTTTTTATATAACCCCAATCCTCATCGGTAAGACCTGTTCCGACTTTTGTAAGACTTACAAATACATTCCTTTTCTCATCGTAGACGCCTACCAGGAATTTTCCTATCCCGAATTTTGACCGTTCTCCTTTTCCAAAGTAATACCCAAGAACTACAACATCTACCGAATCTTTTAAGAGTTCTTCATCGGCCTTTTTTAATTTTACCCATGAAAAAGATCTTGCTCCTGCCTGATAGATATCTTTAGGTTTTTTTATTATCAAACCTTCCAAATTCAAACTTTTAGCCTCCTCATAATATTCAGTAAGATCGTCAGCATCATTAATGATCACCTTTTTGGCCACTTTAATCGTATCCCCGGATTTTATAATTTTTTCAAGTATTGCATGTCTTTCCTCCAAAGTTTTTTCAATTAGGGGAGCCCCATTTAAATATAAAATATCAAAAACATAGTATCTTATTGGGATATCGTGGGAAAACTCTTTGATTGAGTACTTTCTTTTTCTTTGCATAATTTGTTGAAAAGGTAAAAATTCACCGGTTTTTTTATCTATTCCCATTATTTCCCCATCCAGAATAACATCAACGGCATTTATTTGTTTATCCGCCGCAAGAAGTAAATCGGGATATTGATAGGTCGTATCTTCCATATTTCTGGTAAATGTTTTTACTAAATACTTTTCTTTTTCAGGATTATCAAAAAGTTCAGTTTGCTTTGTATTGACAACAAATTTTTTATTTTTATCAAGATGTAGTTGAAGTCTTGTCCCATCAAATTTGTACTCAGCCCAGCAAGATCCTAACTTTTCAACAATTTCTTCCATGGTACCCAACCTTTGTGCTTTTTGTGCTAATATCGGTACACCTGTAGTAATTTTAATTTCATTCAAAGCTTTTTCAGGATTATTTTTATTTTTAATTATCACCTTGGCAATTAAACCAATATCAGGATGTATGGAATATTTTTCTTCAATTTTTTTTGCAAGACTTTTTCCCTGCTTTACCGATTGGGCAAGAGCATCAACAATAGTAAGCTCGGTAAAACCAAGCCTTGTAGTTCCCAAAATCATCCTAACTATATATTTTGCTGATACTTTATTGAGTTTTTGAATTAGATCTACAATCTTGTTAATTTTGGCTTCCTGGGATCCAGTACCTGAAGCTTGGGCAATTTCTGTGAGTTTTTGGTGTGCCTGCAAAATGCTTATTTCTGATGAAGTGTTTTCATTATGCAGTTTGAAAGCTACACTTCCCAAATCTCCTAGTTCACCGTATATTTTGGCAATCTCATTCTCTTTGTGGTATTGACGTGCTAGGGCCCTAATCATAAGTTTGTCAGCTATATTAAATTTTTCACTCTCATACGGAGCTTTTAAATATCCAAGAGATAGATACAAAGCTTTATCAACCTCATCAATTTTTAATTCTTGAATTAATTCACTAAGGATGGAGGTTATCTCTAATCTTTTGGGGGTACTTTCTAGCCTTTCTAAATACCAGGCCAATTTTGCAAGTGTCATAAGGACATTATACTATTAAACAAGCTCATATCTAGATGATTTAGTGCTTCCTGTTTTGATTATTATCCCTGTATCAATTAATTTTTTTATTTCCCTTAGTACTGTATCCTCTGATATATTGGGAAATAGAAGAGGAAAATGTTTGTTTTCTACAAAACCGTAGTCATATAAATGTTCGATAATCTTTTCCTGCCTTTCCGTGAGTCTTACCTTAGTATTAAACCGTGCCAATTTTGTGTCTTTTGAATATAATTTTATGGTTTGAGTAACATTTTTTATTTGATCGGAGAACGATTGGGTATAATATTCCAGCCATTGAGTATAGTCAAAAGGATCTTTTAAGGTAGAATTAATATTTTCCTCATATATTTTTTTGGAATTATTATAAAAATATTCCAAGCTTACAAAATTAGCGATTTCGTACCCTCTGTTATAAAGTGACGCAAGAGATAAAAGGTTTGAGATAATAAAATTTAAGTTGTCGTACGGTTGAATTGCCTCAAGCCTTGCTTTAAGTATTCCCGATACAATAATGGGATTTGTGTCTTTGGCGTCGATACTTTCATACCAATCAAACAATTCGGATATTTCTGCCGGTATTTCCAAAGGCTCCGTTTTTTGGCTTATCCTTCTATTTCTATACTTGATTGTTTGTAATTCCTGGTTAGCTAGGATCTTGTAAAATTTTTTTAAGCACGATTCATCAATATTACTTTTTTTACCCATATCTTTGGCGTAAGTTC
>MEUV01000045.1:95805-96103 GCA_001772575.1 candidate division WWE3 bacterium RBG_19FT_COMBO_34_6
GAGCCGTGTACGAATTCAATATATGCATTTTTTTCTAACCTATCCTCAAAATTCAGTAACATTGCTGTGTTGTCGATTACAGCCCTATCATATTCAATTGACGATATGTTTTTGAGAATATGAGGTGTTATGGTGTATTCGGGTATAAACATTTCATATTAATTCTCGCATATTTCCCGTAAATTAAAAAGTAATATTATAGGTAAAGCTTAAAGATCGATTTGTTTTTTTATATCCAGGTCAAGAAAACCTTCTTTTGATGTAGTGCTGATAATAGTCTGTTGATTTTCTATTAACT
>MEUV01000046.1:0-201 GCA_001772575.1 candidate division WWE3 bacterium RBG_19FT_COMBO_34_6
GGATTTTTGGGAGCCCGGGCAACTCACGGGCAGTCGGACAAACAAAGATCCGCAGGGGCTATCGGAGGTCAAACACCAGGAAGAGTGTTTAAAGGTAAAAAAATGGCAGGTAGGCACGGTAATAAAAGGGTTACAGTAAAAGGTATAAAAATAGTGGAAGTTGATAAGCAAAAGAATAATTTATTTATTTCAGGTCCGGTT
>MEUV01000046.1:291-4037 GCA_001772575.1 candidate division WWE3 bacterium RBG_19FT_COMBO_34_6
AAATAACACTTGAAAAAAGTGTCTTTGGTCAGAAACCAAACATTGATTTGCTTTCACAATATATTTATATCCACCAATCAAATCAAAGACAAGGTACGGCTGCTACCAAAACTAGAAGCCAAGTATCTGGTGGAGGTAGAAAACCATGGAAACAAAAAGGTACCGGTAGAGCAAGACACGGATCGATCAGAAGTCCGATTTGGGCTCATGGAGGTGTTGCTCATGGTCCAAAACCAAAAAGTTGGAAATTAGATTTACCTAAAAAAATGAAAAAACTATCTATGGTAAGTGCGCTTTCGCAAAAATATTCAGAAGATTGTATTACGGTAATCGATAATATTAGTGTTGAAAAACCAAGTACAGTTAAAATGATCCAACTTTTGGATAATCTAAGACTTAATGATCAAAAAGTTCTTATTGTTTTAAATAAACTTGATAAAAATATAGTAAAAAGTACTAATAACTTACAAAACGTAAAAACTGTTACCGATCTAAACCTTAATCCTTATGATGTATTAGAGACAAAGAAAGTCTTATTTGTAAAAGATTCGATCAAGAAAATTCAGGAGAAATATAATGAGAGTAAGTAATGTTATAAAAAAACCTATATTAACAGAGAAAAGTATGGGTATGGAGGTAGATTACGGATATGTGTTTGAGGTTGATATGCACTCATCCAAAGGAGTCATAGCAAAAGAGTTAAAAAGAGTATACGGTGTGGATGCAAGAGTGATAAAAACTGCTATAATGCCTGGGAAAAAAAGAAGGATTATTGGTACAAGAAGATTTACTAAGACCAAAAAATGGAAAAAAGCATATATTAAGTTAGTTCAAGGGCAAAAACTAGACCTGGTAGGAAAATAATATGATAAAAAGTTACAAACCTACATCAGCCGGAATAAGATTTAGAAAAACTCTGGTTAAAGATATATCCAAGGTTAAGCCTGAAAAGAGTTTGCTCAAACCTTTAAAAGGAAGTGCCGGTAGGAATAAGGGTAAAGTGTCTGTAAGACACAAACAAAGAGGGGCAAAAAAATATTATAGATTTATAGATTTTAAAAGAAATAAACAAAATATCCTCGGCAAAGTAGCAACACTGGAACATGATCCGAATAGAAATTGTAACATCGCTTTAATACACTATATTGATGGGGAGAAGAGATATATTCTTGTTCCGCAGGGTCTAAAAATCGGAGATCAGGTACTTTCAGCGCAAGATGCCACACTTGAGGTAGGAAACTGCCTACCTTTATCCAGAATACCTCTTGGAACAAAAATACATAATATTGAGATAAACCCACAAGGTGGGGGTCACTTAGTTAGAGGAGCAGGTACCAGCGCAACATTAATGGCAAAAGAAGGAAATTATGTTAATATCAGACTTCCAAGCGGGGAGGTCAAGAAATTTTTGGATAGATGCTCTGCTACAATAGGCGAGTTATCCAATCCTGATTTTAGAAATGCCAGAGCAGGCAAGGCTGGGATCAAAAGGCATTTAGGTTCAAGACCGGAGGTCAGAGGAGTTGTTATGGGTGTTCATAGACATCCCCATGGAGGTTCGTATTCAACAACAGGAATAGGTATGCCCTCGCCAAAAACCCCTTGGGGTAAGAAAGCAAGGGGTGTGAAGACCAGAAAAAGAGCATATACAAATAAATTTGTTGTAACCAAAAGGTTAAAAAGGAGGTAAGTATGGGTAGATCGCTTAAAAGTGGAATTTTTATAGATGAAAAGTTACAAAGAAAGATTGATAAAGTAATAAAATAAGGTGTAAAAACACCTATTAAAACATGGTCAAGACGTTCTACTATAACACCGGAGATGGTGGGTCTTACATTCGAAGTTCATAACGGTAGACAACACATAAGTGTTTATATTACGGAAGCTATGGTCGGGCATAAATTGGGAGAATTTTCTCCTACCAGAATTTTTAGAGGCCATTCCTCTAAGAAAATATAATAAAATATGACAAAAGCAGATGTGTACGCAAAACATAATATGGCAAGAATATCACCCAAAAAAATGGGAATTGTTATGGATGTTGTAAGAAAAATGCCTCTTACACAAGCAAAAGTAACTTTGTCATTTGATAAATCAAAGGCAGCCAGAATGCTTTTGAAAGTTTTAAAATCAGCTCAATCAAACGCAACAAATAATAATAATTTTAAAGCTGAAAATTTATATATTAGTGAATTATTTGTAAATGGAGCTAAGATGTATAAGTTGGGTCGTCCTGGATCAAAAGGTCGGTTTAGTCCAATTCTCAAGAGAAATAGTCATATTACGGTTGGTTTGAAAAACATTGAAGTTAAAAAGGAAAATGTAAAAAAGGAGGTTATTGAATAATATGGGTCAAAAAATAAATCCTTATGGTTTTAGATTAGGTATAGGCAAAGATTGGATGTCAAGATGGTACGCATCCAAAAAAGATTATGCAAACTTTGCCCATGAAGATATGAAATTAAGAAAGTTCTTAAAACAAAAACTGGAACTTGCCGGAGTTAAATCTGTAGAAATAGAAAGATCTCTGAGCGATATTAAAATATTGGTAAAAGTTTCAAAACCCGGAGTTGTTATAGGAAAAGCAGGCACCGGTATAGAATCGATAGAGAAAGAGCTTAAAAAATTAACCGAATCAAAGATAAAAATTACCGTTGAAGAGATCAAAAATCCTGAAACTGAAGCTGAACTTGTAGCCCAGTATATTTGCAGACAGCTAAAAAGAAGAATACCTGCAAGAAGAATTGCTAATGCTGCTATATCAAGCGCTGTTGACAAAGGAGTAAAGGGGATTAAAGTACAAATAAAAGGTTTGCTTAGCGGTTCAAATACTATTGCCCGTAGCGAAACTTACAAACAGGGTGCCGTACCTTTGCAAACTCTTAGATCCGATATTGATTATGCTCAGAAAGATTGTCAATTACTATACGGGACCGTAGGTATAAAAGTTTGGATCTATAAAGGTGAAATGGACATTTAATTTTAGGAAAAATATATGTTAATGCCAAAAAAAGTAAAATTTAGAAAACAGCAAAGAGGTAATAACAAGGGAATTGCCGTAAGGGGAAATTACATTTCTTTTGGCGAATATGCTCTTAAAGCTGCCGAAAGAGGTCTTTTGTCAGCCAGACAAATTGAGGCAGCCAGAAAAGCCATCTCCCATAAAACTAAAAGAGGCGGAAAATTATGGATAAGAGTATTTCCTGATAAAGCTATTTCCAAAAAGCCGATGGAAACAAGAATGGGAAGTGGTAAAGCTCCCACGGATCACTATGCGGTGGTTATAAAACCGGGAAAAATAATTTTTGAAATGTCAGGTGTAACAGAAGAGACTGCCAGAGATGCATTCAGAAGAGCTTCAGATAAATTTCCTATCAAAACAAGATTCGTGTCAAAGGAGGCATTACTTTAATGAGTCAAGCAAAAGATCTAAGGGTAAAAGATGTGAAAGAATTAACAAAAATGCTTATGGATGAGCAAAAAAGTCTTGAAAAATATATGAATGATGTATATAAGGGAAAAGATAAAAATTTGGTCAGATCAAGTTCTTTTCGAAAAAATATTGCCAGGATAAAAACAGTAATAAACGAAAAGAAGTTTTTGGAGGAAAAATAATGCCAAAAAAGATTTTTACAGGAATCGTTGTATCAAACAAAATGAAAAAAACAGTGGTAGTTAAGGTAGAGATGCCAAAGTTTCACCCGATCTACAAAAAGCCTATTAGAAATTCTAAAAAATTTATGGCT
>MEUV01000046.1:4058-17532 GCA_001772575.1 candidate division WWE3 bacterium RBG_19FT_COMBO_34_6
ATAAATGATGAGGTGATGATCGAAGAAACTGTTCCTTATAGTAAGAATGTGAACTGGAAGGTAGTAAAAAATTTAAGCATTAAGGATAAGAAGTAATGGTTCATGTCGGCACGATCTTAAATGTGGCTGATAATTCAGGCGCAAAAAGATTAAAACTAATCGGCATACCCGGAAGCTCAAATAGAAAAAGGGCAACGGTCGGGGATGTTGTAACTCTTGTTGTTGATGGCGCCCTAGGGGTCGGTACACTTAAGGATCACACAGTAGTAAAAGGTATAGTAGTTAGAACATCAAAAGAGGTAAGAAGAAAAGACGGTAGTTATATAAGATTTGACGACAATGCAGCTGTTGTAATTAATGATGAAAAGCTTATGGTTGGAACCAGGGTATTTGGTCCTGTTGCAAGAGAAATAAGAGATAGAGGATATTTGAAGATCGCGTCACTGGCAAAGGAGGTATGGTAAGAATATGAAGATAAGAAAAGGAGATAAAGTAATGGTTATATCTGGTAAAGATAAAGGTAAGATAAGTACGGTACTTCTTTCTTTTCCGAAAGAAAATAAAATTATTGTAGAGGGAGTAAATATTGTCAAAAAACATGTTAAACCAGGAAAAATATCTAAAGAAGGAGGTATTATTAAAAAAGAAGCTCTTATTAATGTTTCTAACGTAATGTTCTACGATGAGAAATTAGGTAAACCGATCAGGATCGGAATTAATGTGGTTAAAAGTAAAAAATACAGAATTAATAAGACAACCAAAGAGGTGTTAAACAAATAATATGTTAAGACTTAAAGAAAAATATAATAAAATTGCCGGTAAATTAAAAAAGGATCAAAAACTTGGTTCAATTATGGAAGTTCCCAGAATTAATAAAATTGTGGTAAACACCGGAATCGGCAGCTTTAGAGATAATAGGGAATCAGTTGAAAGTTTTGAAAAAGAATTTTCTGAAATCCTTGGTCAGAAGCCATACCCAAGGAAGGCTAGAATCTCTGTTGCCGGATTTAAAATTAAACAAGGAGATCTGGTTGGTTTTACGGGTACTTTAAGAGGAGACAGAATGTGGGCATTTTTGGATAAACTTATTGGTACGGCAATTCCAAGAATAAGAGATTTTAGGGGTTTGGAGAATGATAAGTTTGATCAGGATGGCAATTATTCCTTGGGAATTAAAGAGCATGTTATTTTTCCTGAAATTAATCCTAATGCAGTAAAAGGTATTAGAAGCTTGCAGATTACAATCGTGAGCACATCAAAGAACAAAAAATTAAATAAGCTGGTTTTAGAAAATCTTGGTATGCCGTTTAAAAAGGAGGATCTTTAAGTTTTATTAACATAAAAGATATGTTATATTAACAATCTATAAATATATGGCTAAAGTTGCATTAATACAAAAGCATAAAAGAGGAAAATTTAAATTTAAATCAAGAACATACAATAGATGCAGAGTGTGCGGTAATCCGCGGGGTTATATGAGGAAATTTGAAATTTGCAGAAAATGTTTCAGGGAGCTGGTGCATAAAGGGGAGCTTCCCGGGATAAGAAAGGCCAGCTGGTAAATATGAGTGTAGATAGATTATCAAACATGTTAAGTTCAATAAAAAATGCTGCAATGACAGAAAATGAATTTATTGAGATTACTTACACAAAACAATGTGAAGAAGTTGCGAAAGTATTCAAAAAACACGGATATTTGTCGGATGTAAAAATATTTAAACCAAAAGAAAAGTCATACAAGGCATTGAGACTTGAGCTGGATCCGGAAATAGCACAAAAAATAGTTGACATAAAAAGAATATCTAAACCGGGAAGAAGAATCCACTCGTCCACAAACGAGATTAGAAAATTCTATTCCAGATCAGGTTTGGTTATTGTTTCTACCTCAAGAGGGGTAATGAGCGCGCTTGATGCAAGAAGGAAAAAATTGGGAGGAGAAATTATTTGCAAGGTTATATAATATGTCACGAATAGGAAGACAATCATTACCAATACCCACAAACATAACGGTTGAAGTTGATAAAAACAATATAACCGTAAAAGGCTCTAAAGGTGAGTTAAAACATACTTTAAGACCTGAGATTAATGTAGTTAAAAAAGATGACCAATTAATTTTTGATCAAACAAAAATTACGAAATCATCATCAGCTTATTGGGGATTATCCAGAGCGTTGGTTTCAAATATGATAAAGGGTGTAACAGAAGGATACGAAAAAAAACTTGAGCTTATCGGAGTTGGCTACAGAGTAAAGGAGAGCGGTGACGGGATCACTTTGAGCGTGGGCTATTCCCACCCGATTGAATATAAAAAACCTGAAGGAATAACTTTTAATGTTGAAGAAAATAGAATAATAACTATCAAGGGTGTAGATAAACAATTAGTAGGGCAAACCGCCGCAAAAATAAGATCATTGAGAAAACCGGAAGTATACAAAGGAAAAGGTATCAGATACCTTGGGGAACAGATAAAAATTAAACCGGGAAAAGCCGGGAAGGTATAAGAATATGCCAAAAGTAATATTAAGAAAAAATAATAGGGAAAAAAGAAAAATGAGAGTAAGAAAGCATATTTTCGGTACAGCCAAAAGACCAAGGTTATCTATTTACAAATCTAATAAGTATGAATATGCACAGTTAATCAACGACGAGACAGGCAAGACTGTTTTGTCAGTATCTTTTATGGATATAAAAAAGTTGCACAAAGAGAATAATAAAACAAAAGCTTCATTTGAGATGGGAAAAATTTTGGCTCAAAAGGCAAAAGAAAAGAACATAAAAACAGTTGTTTTTGATAGGAATGGATATAAATATCACGGCAGAGTAAAAAGTCTCGCAGATGGTGTTAGGGAAGGAGGAATACAATTATGATAGCTCCGGCAGGGTATATCAAATCAAAAGAATTAGAAGAAAGAGTCTACCATATTAAAAGAGTTTCCAAAAAAACAACAGGTGGAAATTCTATTGGTTTTACAGCTTTAGTAATTGTAGGGGATAGAAACGGTAAGATCGGTGCTGCTTTAGGTAAATCAACTGATGTTTCCAGGGCAATACAAAAAGGATTAGATAGAGCCAAAAAAAGCGTGATAGAAATTAATTTACATGGTGCGACAATAGCCAACGAGGTGTTAAATAAGTATTCTGCTGCAAGAGTTCTATTAAAACCGGCTCCTGAAGGATCAGGTGTCATTGCAGGAGGAGCTGTGAGGGTAGTATTGGAAATGGCAGGAGTTAAAAATGTGTCAGCTAAAATGCTAGGTTCGAATGATAAGTTATCAAATGTTGTGTGTACAATTGAAGCATTGAGAAAATTAAAAAAGAGAACAAAAAATGAATCTAAATAATATCATTAGAAGAAGACTCAGAGAAAATAAAGCAAAACGCGTCGGGCGCGGAATCGGAAGCGGTAAAGGAGGCCATACAGTAGGAAAGGGTATTAAAGGACAAAAATCCAGAGGCAAAGATAATATTCCGGCTGGGTTTGAGGGCGGTCAGGTGCCGTTATTTAAAAGAATACCTAAAATTTCAGGTTTTAAAAATCATAGAAGTAGAGATATTTTGGCGGTAACTTCAGCAGTATTTAATGATATAAAAGAGGGTGAAAAAGTTTCCCCAAAATACCTTTTTGATAAAAAGATTATCATCAGGATGCCAAAGCATGGGGTTAAGATACTAAAGGGGAACAATTTTTCGAATAAACTGGAATTTAAAAATTTTCTTTTTAGTAAAGCTGCAAGAGAAGAAATTGAGAAATCAGGCTCAAAAATTTTATAGCCTAAGATGATAAAACTTTTAAAAAATGAACAGTTAAGAAAAAAAATATTTTTCTCACTTTTTATAATTTTTATTTTTAGAATTTTAACCCACATTCCGGTTCCAGGGGTAGATCTTGCAGCAATCAGGTCATTTTTAAGCGGTAATGCATTTTTTGGTTTATTTGATCTATTTAGCGGGGGAGGTTTTCAGAATTTTTCGGTCATTACTTTAGGCCTTGGACCTTATATTAACGCATCTATTATTTTACAACTATTTTCAAAAATTATTCCCACGCTTGAGGAGTTATCAAAAGAAGGAGAATCAGGAAGGGAGAAGCTTAATACATACACAAAGATGCTTACAGTGCCTTTGTCTCTTGTACAAGGATACGGAGTTTACTTTTTATTAAGCAAACAGGGTGTAATGGTTCAGATGGGTTCTTTGAATCTTACCGTTTTGTTATTTAGTTTAGTTGCGGGTTCAATGTTAATGATTTGGCTTGGAGATTTGGTTACAGAGTATGGTGTAGGGCAAGGTATATCCTTACTCATATTTGTTGGTATAGTGAGCAGGTTGCCCACCAGCTTGTTATCTATCGTTTCACTTTTTGAAAGTGCAGGATTTGCCAAGGTATTATTTTATTTTGTGTTTGGGATTCTAATCATTATGGGTATAGTGCTTGTTAACGAAGGTACGAGAAATATACCTATAGAATACGGAAGACGCGGTATAAGATCGGAGAAGGTTACAAACTATCTTCCCGTTAAGATAAATCAGGCAGGTGTTATCCCTATTATTTTTGCAGTTTCCATAGTAATGATCCCTTCCCTTATCAGCGGCCCTTTAATGGCCACTTCCAATCAATTATTACAAAATGTAGGAAATTTTCTTGTAAAATATTTTTCATCTCAAGATATTTTGTATAATTTACTTTATTTTTTATTAGTTTTTGGATTTACTTTCTTTTATACATTCATGCAGTTTGATCCAAATAAGATTGCTGATGATATAAAAAAACGGGGTGGTTTTATTCCCGGTATCAGGCCCGGAAGAAATACGGAAAGTTTTTTAAGAGAGATTATTGTAAGAATTACTCTTATCGGAGCAATCTTTTTGGGTCTTATTGCGATTTTACCTTATTTTATCCAATCCATAACAGGCGCATCCAATTTAGCTATAGGAGGAACAGGTATTTTAATTGTGGTTTCGGTTGTACTTGATACAATAAGACAGGTAGAGTCTATGATGGTAACAAGAAATTATCAAAGTTTTTTGGAGTAAAATATGATAAATCCTAAAGAAATATTAAGACTTAGAAAAGCACAATCCGAGATGCAAAAACAACTGGAACAGATTTTTGCAACGGAAGAAAAAAGAGGTTTTAGGGTGGTGGTAAGGGGGGATAGGAAAATAGAAAGTATAGAAATTGACGGAGAAGAACAAAAAGATCTAAAAGAGATTATAAATTCAGCTATGAAAGAAGTTAACAAAAGGGCAGAGAAGCAGCTTAGAGGACAACTGGGGGATCTTGGTTTTCCGGGAATGTAACTTATGAAAATTTTAATAATAGGTCCTCCTGCATGCGGAAAAGACACACTTGCCGCACTGTTAAGTAAAAAGATTAGTTTAAACGTAATTACCCCGGGTATTCTTTTGAGATCAATTCCAAAATCATCACAAAATTATTATAAGATAAATAAGGTAATGTCGGCAGGAGGTCTGGTTGATCCAAAATTTGTTGGGAGGATGTTACTTTCGGAAAGTACGAAACCTGACTATCAGAATGGTTTTATATTAAACGGGTGGTTTAGACAACCGGAGGATAAAAAATATTTTGATCCCGGTTTTGATAAAGTAATATATTTGAATATTTCAAAGGAAACAGCAATAAAAAGGACTATGGCCAGACGTATATGCGAAGCAAACGGTCATACTTATAACTTCCTGACAAATAATACAAAAGTTGACGGTAAATGTGATTATGATGGTAGCAAGCTAATACAAAGACAAGACGATAAGTTGGAAACACTTACGAAACGTTATGAAATTTTTCAAACAAAGACTTTAAAAGTAATTGATTTCTTTAGGAAAAAAGGTATTTTAACCGAAATTGACGCGGAGGGAACTCCGGATCAGGTTTTAGAGAGGGTTTTATCCAAGGCTCAATTATAGGCTATTTGAAAGCATTAAGACTGGTGAGATGGTATAATTTATCATGATGCTAGCACAATCCTTAAATGAAAACGAAAAAATAGATAAATACCGATTTATTTATCACTTTATTCCGCATAAAACATACAGAACAAGAGCGCATTTACTAACTCACCATGCCCTTCTTGGTTATTGTTTGGGATTATTTTTTGTAATTGTTACAATGAGATTTTTACCAAAAATCACACCGGGTATTCTTGGCTACGCATCAAATATAAGAATCGAAGAATTATTAAGATATACTAATGAAGAAAGAGCTAAACACGGTCTAAAAAGTCTTAAACTTAACGGTGTACTTTCATCAGCGGCAGAAAACAAGGCAAACGATATGTTTAAGATCGGTTACTGGTCTCATGTTTCACCGACAGGAACAAAACCTTGGGATTTTATACTTGGAGAAGGTTACGATTATGTATATGCCGGAGAAAATCTTGCTAAAAATTTTTCCAATTCAAAAGATGTAGTACAGGCATGGTACGAGTCTCCAAGTCACAAAGAAAATTTATTAAGCGCTAATTATGATGATATTGGATTTGCTATTGTAAACGGAGTGCTTAATGGTTATGAGACAACTTTGGTTGTACAGATGTTTGGAAGATCAAAAACACCTTCACTTGTTGCTTCAGCCAATAAAAATGTTGAAATTACAACAGAATCAATCTCTACAGAAAATACAAAAGAACAGGAAATACCGCCACCAGTAAGTGAACCGGATTCACAGGAGGGAGCAGAAGAACCTTCTGAGGAAAATTATATTCAGGAGCCTACAATTATATCAAATAGACCTATAATAGATGTAAATAGCGCAACCAAATCCCTATCTATAGTATTTGGAGGGTTTATAGTCACACTTCTTGGAATTGATGTCTGGTATACCAAGAAGCATGGGATATTAAAATTAACAGGTCATACCTGGGCACATTTATTATTTTTGGCGGCAGCTCTTATCGGCATAATGCTTTCTATCTTTCCGGGGGCTATTTTATGAGAATAAAGGACTATAAAATATTTGAATATACATTTTTATTGTTTGCGGCAATATCCTATGTGATCTTGTTCTACCTTTATAGACATGATAAAAATACAGAAATTATAATAACAGCATTAGGTTGTGTAATCTACAGTAGCTGGGGCGTAATCCACCACAAACTTGAGAATAGATTAAACCTCTCTATTGTTATGGAGTACCTGTTTGTCAGCATCCTTGTGTTTTTAATTGTTCTGGTGGCGTTAAATGTATATTAGGGTTGTATTATGAATATTGTTATTGTAATTCCCACTTATAACGAAGCAGAAAACATAAAAAAATTAATCCCTTTACTTACACAGCAGATACTAAAATTTAGTCATCATAAATTTGATATCTTGGTCGTTGACGGCAACTCTCCTGATGGTACTGGACGAGTCGTTAATGATTTTGCAGATAAATATTCTAATATACATTTACTTCTTGAACAAAAAAAATCAGGTATCGGAGCAGCATATTTTTATGGATTTAAATATGCAATGCAAAAATTATCAGCAGATGCGCTGATTGAAATGGATGCTGATCTACAGCATAAACCTGAAGATTTATATAAACTTGTTGAGGAATTTGATAAAGGATACGACTATGTTTTAGGTTCCCGATACGTAAAAGGAGGCGGCATTCCTAAAGAATGGTCCTTATATCGTAAATTTTTGAGTTATGTAGGAGGAAGTTTATTTTGTAAATTTGTCTTAGGAATATTTAATATTAATGATTTTACAACGGGTTTTAAAATATCAAGAGTAAAAGGATTTGTAGACCAAATAAAATTTAATGAGATAGATTCTAAAAGCTTTGGGTATAAAGTTGAACTTTTGTATAGAATGTACAAACTTGGCGCAAAAATAAAGGAAGTTCCAATTATTTTTGGGCTAAGGGATAGAGGAAATTCAAAAATTGAAAAAGATACAGCTTTGGAAATATTGAAAATAGTTCTATCAATAAGGTACTCAGAAAATAGAAATTTCTTTAAATTTTTAATTGTAGGTTTTACCGGTCTTTTTGTTGACAGCTCTATCTTTAGCATTATTAGATTAACATCAATAGGCTCCAGTACCGCAAGCTTTCTGTCAGGCTTTATTGCTATGATCACTACTTTTAGTCTTAATAACTTCTGGTCATTTAAAGAAAGGAAATTTGAGTCATCACAAAAAGCAATAATAAATTTTATTATATATTTTATCTCCTCATATATTCCAATAATTTTTAGATCATTTTTAATTAAATTTTCAGTTACAAATTTTTGAGATAGTTTTTTGATCGCCTACGGTGCATTTTTTATAGGAATATTGGTTGGTTTAATCTGGAATTATGTTGTTTACAGCAGGATAATTTGGAGAAAAAAATAGCAAGCTGTAAAATATTATGACAAATATTATGAAAGAATTTTCAATTGTTATTCCGGCTTATAATGAGTCGGATAAAATAATAACCTCGTTAACACAGGTAATATCTTTTATGAGATCTTTTACCCCATCATTTGAGGTAATTGTGGTTGATGATGGGAGTACCGACAATACAGCAGCATTAGTAGAAAATTATTCAAAAGATAATCAAGAAGTAAAAATAATAAAAACTATTCATAAAGGAAAGGGTCCCACAGTATTCACCGGAATTACGCAGTCCAGCGGTAAATATATTTATATGGCTGATGCTGATTTTTCAACCCCCATTGATGAACTAAAAAAACTACATAATTGGTTGATCGAGCATAATTATGACATAGTAATTGCTTCAAGAGAGGGTCTTGGTGCTTCTAGAATCAACGAACCTATATACAGGCATATTATGGGTAGGGTATTTAACTTTTTAGTTCAAATAATTGCCCTACCTGGTATAAAAGACTCACAATGCGGGTTTAAGCTTTTTAGAAATAAGGCTGCTAAAGAAATTTTTCGAAGGCTTAAGATATACGGAGACGAATCAAAACAAATATCAAGCGGCTATATGGGAGCATTTGATGTAGAAGTATTATATTTAGCCAAAAAATTAGGTTATAAAATTAAAGAAATTTCTGTCACCTGGAAGTATGTAAAAACTTCCAGATTGCATCCTTTAAAAGATTCGATTAAAATGGCTCTTGATGTTGTAAGAGTCAAAATCAATGACCTTAAAGGGACATATAAGGTCAATTAATTATTTGTCCATAGGAGCACTTTATGAAACTTGCAATAATTGGCACAGGATATATAGGTTTGGTCGGCGCAGCTGTTTTTGCAGACTGGGGCAATGAGGTAATAGGTATAGATATAGATCTGAAAAAAATTGAGAGAATAAAATCCGGGGATATGCCAATTTACGAACCGGGTTTATCCGAGCTTGTTTTAAATAATATTTCAGCTAAAAGATTAGATTTTACTACCTCACTTCCAAAAGGAATAAAAGATGCTGAGGTTGTTTTTATTTGTGTGGGAACTCCACAGGGAGATGATGGTTCAGCCAATCTAAACTATGTGTGGTCAGTTGCAAAAGAAATTGGAGAAAATTTGGATGAGTACAAAGTAATAGTAGTTAAAAGCACCGTGCCTGTTGGAACTAATGAGAGAGTAAAAGAAATTATAAAAGAAAATTTAAAAAATAATGTAAGATTTGACGTTGTATCCAATCCAGAATTTTTGAGAGAAGGATCGTCAATTGAAGATATGCAAAATACAGACAGGACCGTTGTTGGATATGATAGTGAGCGAGCATTAAAGGTCATGAGAAAATTATATAGTAGTATAGAGTCTCCGCTAGTTGAATGCGATTTAAGGTCTGCAGAACTTATAAAATATGCTTCTAATGCATTTTTAGCCACAAAGATATCTTTTATTAATGAGATCGCGCAACTATGTGAAAAGGCTGGTGCAAATGTTCAGACAGTGGCAAAAGGAATGGGATTGGATAAAAGAATAGGAAATCATTTTTTAAATGCCGGTCTTGGCTATGGTGGTAGTTGTTTCCCAAAGGATGTAGCAGCTTTATACAAAACATCAACAGATATGGCATATGATTTTAAACTTCTAAGAAGTGTAATGGAGGTAAATCATCGTCAAAGAATAAACTATGTTAAAAAAATAGAGTATTCATTCGGAAAAAATTTATCTGGAAAAACTGTAGCGTGTCTCGGTCTTGCTTTTAAGAACAATACGGATGATATTAGAGAATCCGTGGCAATTAAAACTATTAGGATTATCAGAGGACTAGGTGCAAAAATTAAGGTTTACGACCCTCAAGCCGTAGAAAACGCAAAAAATGACCTGGGTTTATCAAATGTGGAATACACCAAGAATGCTTATGATTGCGTAAAAAATGCTGACGCATTATGCATATTAACAGAATGGGAAGAGTTCAAACTCCTGGATTATAAAAAAGTTAAAAGTTTAATGAAAGGGAGCAAGATATTTGACGGTAGAAATCTTTTGAAACAAGATGAAGTAGAAAAATTAGGTTTCGAATATTTTGCTATTGGTAAAATATCAAATGGTCTTGATATTCTTGATGAAGAAAGACCTGTTTATGCAATTTTAAGAAATGGAAGAAGGCAAAAAAATAAATAAAAAGATTTTAATTTTTGTCCCCACCTTTCCTGTCGTATCGGAAACATTTATACAACGGGATATATCAAAACTTGTTGAATTCGGTAATTTAGATATTACAATTGTCAGACTGGCAAGTGGCGACGGGGAAATAGAGGATAACTTAAAATCTTTATTACGCAATGCTCGGATAACAATTCCCTCTATGTTTTTAGGTTTTTTGTATTTTTTTACTAAAGCTACAAATGTAAAAAAAGTATTCGCAATAATAATGCAGGACAATACAAAAATAGTTATAGGGAGATTATATTTATTTTTAAAATCATTAGCATACACCTCCTACTTTAAGAAATTTTCTCCTAATGAGATCCACGTCCATTTTTTGAATGATTCTTCAACTATTGCCATGGTAGCTTCTATTATTTTAGATATCCCATTTAGTATCAATGCCCATGCACGAGATATCACCCAGTATCCGACACTTCCTGTACAAAAAGCGAAATATGCAAAATTTATAACCGTCTGTAATAAGTATGCCTATGAAAAATGTATTGAGATTGCACAATCAGATAATCAAAAAATTCATTTGATATACCATGGTCACGATAAGGAAAAATTATTTAAATATCCTGTGACAATCCAAAAAGATAACACAAAGACAAATATTTTTGCAGGAGGAACACGACTTACTGAAAAGAAAGGTTTGGGGTATTTGATTGAGGCATCAAAGATTTTAAAAGAGCAAAATATTAAACACAAAATAAATTTAATAGGACCCGGACCTTTGTATGATGCATTAATCGAGAAAATAAAATTTTATGATTTATCTGATACTTTTATTATCCATGGGAAAGGGCAAGGTTTACCATTTGGTTATGTATCCCAATATTACCAAACAGCGGATATCTTTGCCCTTCCTATAATAAATACGGATGAAAATGATGTGGATGGTATACCAAACACAATCATCGAAGCTGCTTTGGCAAAATTACCGATTATTACAACAAATGCCGGAAGTGTTGGAGAGCTGATCGAAGATAATGTAACAGGGTTGGTAGTTGAGCAAAAAAATAGTGTGATGTTGGCAAATGCTATAAAAAAGTTAATTGACGATAAGGACTTAAGGGTAAATCTAGGCAACGCTGCTTACGATAAGGCTATCAAGATGTTTGACAGTAATACCAATGTAGGAGAATTAGAAAAACTTCTGGTAATGTAAGTCTCCTTATTTTACTCAATTCTTTGATATAATTTTTGTATGAGAATTGCTGTAATGGCAAAAAAAACAACATTTCATAAAGGTTTCGGCGGTTTGGAAACACAAAATAAGGCTCTATGTGAGGGTTTATCTGCAAAAGGACATATAGTTACTATATTTTCACCTGTTTATGAATTGGATAAGAATGAAATCATAGAGAATAATGTTAGATACGTCTTTGTCAAATGCGTATATAGAATGGGGCCTGTTTTTGGTTTTTTCGGTACTATACAAAAAAGCAATTGGATTAACCGTTCTGTGGAAGAGTTTACTAAAATACACGAAAAAGAGAAATTCGATATTGTATTGGCTCAAAGTTCGACAGGTCTTGGGATAATTAAAAATAAAAAGAAACTTAATATTAAAGTAATATCTATTGCACATGGGACTATCATCGGAGAATATAAGACCTTCGTCGCTTCTATGAAGCAACCACAGGATTTTACAAAATTTTTACAAAACACTGGTTTTACTATAAAAAATTTTTTCCGGAGACAAAGGGATTTCGTCCATGGATCAGATAAAATCATTGCAGTTTCAAATTATGTAAAACAGGCAATAATTGATGAGACATACACCTTTGAGGAAAAAATTACTGTTATAAAAAACGGAATTGATCCAAGACCTTTCAAATCCATAAATGAACATATTAGCAGAGGAAATAAGATTTTGTATGCAGGGCAGATTACAAAATCAAAAGGTATATTCGAATTGTATAAGATGTCAAAAACCAATGAATTAAAAGATACGGTAATAGATCTGGTAGGAGGAGGAGATGACTTTGAATTATTATTAAAAAAAGTTAAGACAGAAAAGATTAAAGCAGGTACGTTTAATATGATTGGAAAATGCAGTTATGAGGATCTGGTGGATAAATACTATTTAAATAGTGAGTACGGGGTATTTGTTTTTCCCACCAAAAGATATGAAGGTTTACCGATGGTTTTGATCGAAGCAATGTTTTCTGCAATGCCCATTGTGGCTTATAATATGGGAGGAGTCAGCGATGCGCTTGAGGATGGACACAACGGATTTTTAGTAAAAGAAAACGATCAAAAAAATTTTATCAAAAAGGTAAAATTGATATTAGAAGATGATAATTTAAGAAAAAAAATGTCTATAAATTCTTATAATAAGGCTAACAATCAATTTAAATTGTCAAATATGGTTGATGAGTATGAAAAAGTTATTACAAAGGTACGTTCGTGAGAATACTAAGAATAATTTATGACTGGCCCCCTCCATGGCTTGGTCTCGCTGCTGCTCCATATGAGATTACAAAAGCTCAAAGCGAGATGCAGCATACAATTGATATTTTTTGCGGTCGGTGGCCAAAAGCAGGTCCGCTTATAACTATAAATAATGTTAAATTTCATCCGGTTATACGGGCTCCTTTACAGGGTACCATAGCTTTTACCTCTTCCGTGATCTTATTTTTTAAATATTTATATTTTAGGAAACATAATAAAACTGATATTATCCACTCACATGGCCACTTTGGGCTGTGGATTTATGTATACCGAGTAATTTTGGATAAATTTTTTCCTTGGCTTGACGAAATGAAAACTCCCCTTGTTGTGCATTTTCATAATACCGTTAAAGGCAGGAAAGAAAAACTTGAAGCTTCAAATTCACCAATAAAAACAATATCAAAATATTTAGATTGGCCTATGGCAGAATTATCTGATAGGATGGCTATAAAATGTG
>MEUV01000046.1:17586-22141 GCA_001772575.1 candidate division WWE3 bacterium RBG_19FT_COMBO_34_6
TAGGCACAGGTGTAAATACGCAAGCTTTTCTTCCAATGAATGTTGAAGAAATAGCAAAAACAAGAATTGAACTTGGTTTTGAACCTACTGATAAGATAATTTTATCACTAGGCGCGATTGTTGAAAGAAAAAATGTACATTTAATAGTTGAGGCTCTTGAATTTTTACCTAAAAATTACAAGCTTATGATCGTTGGAGAGGGCGACGAAGATTATATGGCAAAAATTGATATGATAATTATGCAAAAAAGGCTTGATGGTAGGGTTTTGAAAGTAGGCTATACTCCGTACCCGCAAATACCGATTGCATATCAGGCTTCAGATTTATTTGTAATCCCATCCAGTTTTGAAGGTAGGCCAAAAGCTGCTATGGAATCATTAGCTTGCGGTACCCAGGTACTGGCTTTCGGCTTTCGGCTTTCCGAAAAAGTTGAGGGTATCGAGTATCTTGATGATCTTACTGTTCAAAATACTGCCGGAAAAATAAAAGATATGATCCAAAATCCAAGAAATGTGGATATATTTTATATCAAAAAAAATGAATCATGGAACCTTAAGGTAGAACAAATTGAAAAAGTATACGAATATGCTTATCAAGCTTATCAAAAACAATAAATTTTTGTTAATCTTTATTTTTGTCCACCTTATTTTTTTTGGAATAAATTATTCCGAATGGGGGGATTCTTATCGTATTTTAAGAGCCAGTGAATTTATCAGAAATCTTACCTATCCCGAAGACGAAAAAAGGCAACCGTTATATTCCCTCCTGCTTGCTTTAAGACCAGGAAGTGTCGATCAGATTTTTTGGGGTAGGTTTATCATGTTTTGGATAAGCATATTAAGTTTTTTGGTATTTACAAAAATATTATCTCTTTATAACCTGGATAATAGAACTAAAAATATTGCTCTAGTTCTTCTTATCTTTAATCCTGTCCTTTTATACTGGTCTATTAGAATAATGGCCGATATGTTTTTTACTTTGATCGTATTACTCACCTTTTACGTTTATCAAAGATATAAATATGTTTTAAATAACAAAATATTATTTCTACTTGGTTTTCTAGCTTCTTTAGGAATTCTCATAAGATTCGAAGGTTATATTTTAGCTTTTTGCATAGGTATAGGATTTATCTATGACAGGTACATAAATAAAGAAAAAGCAATCGATATAGCCAAAATGTATATCGTATACGGTGCAGGAATATTTATTTTTGTTTTCCCATGGCTTATATATAGAAATCCTTTGACCTCAAAGTATTTTGATGAGCCTTCAGGCCGTAAATATGATTTGGAAATGTTAGCCATATATATAAATTCTTTACTTTATATTTTTGGATTTACATCGGCCGGGATTTTTCTTTCGGGAGAAGTAAAAAAAATTAAAAATGTTTTATTAAAGAATCCCGCTATATTTTTATTTGTTATTTTAGAGCTTATATTGGCTTTAGTATGGCCCGCAGCGATACCCAGGCTATTGGTACCGATAATTCCCTTTATGATAATTACTGTTTCCATTACCGTTACCAAATTTTTTGCCAATTCAATTAAAATAAAGATGAAAGAAGTGGCTGTTTTGCTACTTTTACTGATTTTATATATTTCGTCTCAATACTTATTAAAATTACAGTTTTTAGTACCAATAAAAAACTTTTTTATCTTAATAATTTTTATCCAGTTTTTTAATATTTATGCTATTTATAAAAAAAGATTTAATCTATTTTTTGTTAGTTTAATTTTTTCTACCGTAATATGGTCTTTTTCAACCATCTATCTACATAAAGATATATTTAAAGCAATTGTTGAGGCAAATATATATATTGTGAAAAACATCAATGGTAAAATAGCCTACAACGATGTCAGCAGCGTCTCGGATTGGTATATGAACCAAAAATCTCAAAAAGATAATATTACAGGTTTTTATCTAAATATGGACTCAAAAAAAAACAGGAGCTATGATACTTTATTAAAACGTAACGCGGATTATATCTTAATTACAAATGAGCACAATCCTGATCTGGAATTCGATGTTGTTGAGGGTGGTTATTTATCTCAAGTTAAGGAGTTCAGCTATACTATAAGAGGTAAAAAATTTTTTACTAAAATAGTAAAATTCAATAAGTAAGATGACAGAGATCAAAAAACTATCAATAGTAATACCGGTTTATAACGAAAAGGACACTATTGAAAAATTATTGGACAAGGTATTAAAAGTTAATCTTGGTGATATAGAAAAAGAGATCATACTTGTTGATGACCGCTCTAATGACGGTACTATAGACATTTTGAAGGATCTGGAGCCAAAAAATCCCCTGGCAAAGTTTTTTTATAAGAGTCAAAATTCGGGTAAAGGAGCGACATTGAAGGAAGGTTTTTCTTATACAACAGGAGATTATGTGATCGTTCAGGATGCGGATCTGGAATATGAGCCGGAAGATTATAAAAAACTGATAAGAGCTTTATATGAAGAAAATGCGCAGGTAATTTATGGGTCAAGATTTTCAGGAAATTATGAGGATATGACAAATCTTCATTATTTTGGTAATAAACTATTGACGTTAATCACTAATATTTTGTTTGGTGTAATGCTTACAGATATGGAAACCTGCTATAAACTGATGCCGGGTGATTTTGTCAGGTCGGTGAAGATAAAATCAGATAGATTTAATTTTGAGCCGGAAATTACTTCCAGAATTTTAAAAAAAGGTATGAAGATAATAGAGGTACCCATAACATACAGAGGAAGAACTCATTTTGAGGGTAAGAAAATTACCTGGAAAGACGGAATATCAGCTTTGTCTACTCTTATAAAATTTAGATTTTTTGATTAAATGATAAATAAAATAAAAAATAATATTTTTTTTCTAATACTTATAGCCTTTAGTTTAATTTTTTTGGCAATAAATATTAGGATAAATATCTTTAGATATAATAACTTTGATTTTGGAAAATTTGATCTGGGCAACATGACTCAGATGGTTTGGAATGCCGGCCACGGTAGAGGACTTTATCTTACTGATTATTTTGGAACTAATCTTCCCAGATGGGCAATGAGCCATGTTGATCCTATTTTGTATATTTTTGTACCTATCTTCATGATATTTCCCCACGCACTTACACTTGTAATTTCTCAATTAATACTGATTACAATAGGCTCGCTTATAATATTTAAATTAGCTAATATTCATATAAACTCAAAACCGGCTTGCTTATTTATTTCATTATCGTATCTTTTTAATCCTACAATTGGGTACCTGACAGCCTTTACAGGATTTCACGGCGTAACAGCTGTCATACCCTTTTTTATTGCAGCAGTGTATTTTTACGAGAAAATGTATAAGGAGAACAAATTTGAAACGGTAAATATTATACTTCTTTGGATATTTTTGGTTTTAACCATGATGGGTAAAGAACAACTCCCTGCTTATATTGCACTATATGGTTTTTTTATTTTATTTTTCAGGAATATCCAGACGCAGAAATTTATTGATTTATTTAAGAGTTTACCCGGAAAACTTGGTATTTCGATGATGATTATCGGCACGGTCTGGTTTTTCATTGCATTTTTTGTTGTTATACCGGCAAACGCACATTACAGGACCGAAGGTTACGAAAAGTTTGCGAAAAGTCTGGAAATAGACGATACCGGTGTTAGCGACGTTGCTTTACCAAATTACTTTTTGATGAGATATGAGGAATTCGGAGATTCTTATTTTGATGTTTTTATAAATATTTTACTTAATCCAAAAAGATCCATTAGTATATTTTTTGGGGGTGATAAATTAGAAAATTTTCAAAGAACATTTGAACCGTTAGCATATTTACCTTTTGTTTATCCCGGGATTCTCATTACAGCCCTTCCAGATTTTATTATAAATTTTATGACAACTTCTGATGGGGTAGGAACTTCGGAAATAACAAATCACCGTATATCCATGATTCTTCCAACTCTTTATATAAGTACTATCTTTGGTTTATTATATTTATCAAATATTTTAAAAAAGAAAATAAATCCAAAAATATTTTTTCCTACCGTAACATCAGTCATGCTCATTTTTACTATTTATACATCCCATGTTTATAATAATCCTGTATATTTATGGTTTAGAGATGCGCTGCAAAATAAAATTATTTCACGTGTTTTTGCTAAAACCGAAAGTAGTCTTATTAAACAAGATTTAAAATTAGGGGATGTCGTAAAAATAAGCGAACTTGATAATAATGACCGTGAATGTGCATTAAAAATTGTAAATTTAATTCCCGATAAAGCATCGGTATCAGGACCAGATTCTTTAGGAGCGCACCTGGCAAAAAGGGAAACCTATGCTATCTTCCCGGCGCTGTATAACGAAGCGGATTATGTAATAGTTGATGTTTTTTCAAGAAAAATTTTTACAATTTTGAATATTAATCCAAATATGATCAAGAATGTAGTCGAAATGATAATTAAAAGTAATATATACCAATTAGAGACAGGTTGCGGTAATTACTTTGTTTTCAAAAATGTGGGGCCTCATATCAAGCAGCAAACGCTCCCAATTCAAGAACGGTTTGAATAT
>MEUV01000047.1:0-5757 GCA_001772575.1 candidate division WWE3 bacterium RBG_19FT_COMBO_34_6
CAGGTTTTCCAACGTTTTGTTTGGCTACTTCAGAAAATTTATCCAATCCTTCTTTTGAAAAAATGAGTCTAATGTTTGGAGAATTGTTGATGTTTGATTTTGAACCTGAATTAAAAATAACCTCAGCGCCTTTCAAATCCGCACCGGTTACACCGGTATCCTCCCATACCTGGGGATCGAAAAAATATTCCTGAAACTTATCGGAGGACCACTGTGTATCTTTTTTTAATGCCCTAAATTTTAACTGCGCTGTTTGGCCTACAAGCTCCACAGCGTCATTTATATTATCAAGACCGGGTATTTCTACAACTATCCGATACTCATCCCCAACCTTTATCGGCGCAATATAAGGTTCGGAAACACCCAAAAGATTAACCCTTCTTTCCAGTACCTGTACGGCAGAATCAATAGCATTTTGATAATCTTTCGGTTCTATGCCTTCCATTTTGGCTTTTAACACGATCCTCACTCCTCCCTCAAGATCAAGACCTCTTTTGAATTTTGTAAAATCAAAATTATACTTTCCGTTAAAAAGTGAAAATTTATAACCGCCAATAAAAGAATTTAATTTAATGAATTTGTTATCAAAATTCAGATTGATCCTTGGCAATACCACAAGTAATGCTAAAGCAGTAAGTGAGGATATTAAACCTAATCTAAAATATAAACTTTTAAACATCCCTAAATAACCGAGGAAAACTCTTCTTCATCACCAATAAGCATGGTTCTACTTTGAGTTAAAATTTTTGATACGAAATGATCATTTTTTCTCTTTCTAAAAGTATAATCTTCCTCCGACATCACGGTGTAATTTATCTCCCTATTTTGTTCTCTTTCGGAAGCAGACACGATCCTTTTAAGAACTTCGAGGTTAACATCACCTACAATCAAAAGGTCCACATCCAGTACCGTTGATTTTCTTCCTCTTAAAAATGATTTGGAAACTACAGCGTATTTTATATTACCCAGCTCTTTCACATTCTTTAATATTTGCTGCCCGACACCCTGCTCTTTGGCGATCAATGCCAGCAGTTCCGGATAATAGATATGCGAGGCATCGGCTTTGTAATATATCCTATTACCGCTTTGTCTTTTTCTAAGTAAGCCCATTCCCTCGAGTTTGGCAAGCTCACGTCTAACTGCATTAATTTCCGCGCCGACAGCCCTTACAATTGCTCTAACATGGAATTGCTCCTCAGGTTTAGTTAAAACTAAAGTTAATATTTTTAGTCTCACATCCGAGACAAATAAATCTTTTAACATATATTATATAGGGCAGTATAATTTAATTATATACAACTTGTTCAACATTTCTATCAGGTACTATGCAGATCCAAACTTTTCCTCTGTTGAACTCTATCTCGATCCCGTTTTTATCGTAAAACAAAGTCCTACCGTCCATATCGGCTTTTGTCCATGTTGCTTCAATAACTTTACCATCCAAAAATACCAGCGCGTTACCGCTTCCGATAAGTTCATAGATTAATCTGTTTTTTTCGTCTCCGTCTATAGTGGATTCAGCTGCAAATTGAATTATCAGATTTTTAACCTCAATTTGTTTATCTTTTTGCTCATTATCAAAATGGGCAATAGGTTCGCCGTTTACGTCATATCCTAAAAACCTTAAATATGAGTTATTTACCACGTTATATGTAAATATTGCAGAATAATCCCCTTCGTACCAAAAATCTATGGAAACTTTATTAGCTTGGGGCATTAAGCTGTATTTATTTGTATCATCCTTAAACTTCCAGCTTTGAAAATCTCTTTTTCCTTCCCACCCAAGTGAAATAGAATATTCTCTTAATTTTTTTCCATCCGTGTAAAGTGTATGCTCAAAAGCAACATCCCTGGTTTCATCCCTCCAATTAGCAACTGCGGCTGCTCCACCCCTAAAAAGACTTCTAACCGGCCAAGTATCAATCGCTTCTTTTGCTTGTGGAGAATAGCCTTCGTGCATTAACATTGCATCCCCAAGCTCCTTAACTAAAACCAAATAGTATTCCCTGGTACTTCTTACCGGTCCTATTTTTTCAGGTGTATCGGATAAGAAAAAGGATAAATATCTTGTTATTCCGCCTTCGGCTACAATTTCATAAACAAGATCAGCCGAAATAAGACCTGATTGAGGTCTGGCATCAATATGATTGTTTATCATCACAGCCAAAGGCCTGGTATTAATCCAATCTTTAGCACTTTCTCCGGGTACCAGTTCTCCTGTAAGAGAATTGAATGATAGGTTTTCCTGAGTTTTATTATCCACAGTAACAACAGAACTTGGTTTTCTCATAATTTTGGGAAAGTCTTTTTTGAGAATAAAAAACCAGATAACCGAAAATATTACAGCAGCAGCAATAACACCGATAAAAATTGGGATTATCGGTTTTTTCTTTTTTATTGGCTCCTCGACATGAAAGCTGGATATATGGGGCATATTTTGATCCGGAGGAACAACAAATTTTGTATCTTGCTCCATGCTATTATTATATATTGAGTACAAAAATTGTCTATAATTTGGTGGCTACACTCTTCCGATCTTTTTGGCTAAAAATTTTGCTTCATTAAAAAGCTCCTGTGTTGTTTTTAAACCGGCATACCAAAAATCTTTTTTGCTGATATCAATGCTCATTTTGTTAAATAAATTATCGGGAGAATCTGAAAGCCCGGCGGATAAAAAATCATTTATATTATCTATAAAATCTGCATTTAATAGCAATTTTGTCTGCATACTTCGTGAAATCAAAAGTCCGCTTACATACGAATAAACATAGAAAAAATCTCTGAAATGAGATACATAGATCCACCAATTTTCGCATCCTTTTGATGCGCTACCCATATACGAGTTCATATGATTAGAAAAGAGTTCCCCAATATATTTACATTCCAAAAAACCTTTTTGAGCAAATTCGCTATGAAGCTCCTTTTCAAAATTATAAAAAGCAGTTTGTCTAAAAATTGTGGTAATATCCATATCAAGTTTTTTCATGATGAGGTTCAACTTTTCTTTTTCATCAGCTTTTTCCAGAATTTTTTCCATAACCAGATCCTCCACCAAGGTGGATGCCACTTCGGCTGTGGATGTCGGGGTGCCAAAATTAAGTTCATTTTGTTTTTGTTTAATTAATTCGTTGTTAATACCATGACCTACCTCATGAGCTAAAGTCAGCACATCCTCAAATTTTCCGGTATGATTTAAAAGAATATAGGTAGGATCCTTTAATCTGCTGTGAGCACAAAATGCCCCCTCCATTTTATTTTTTTGAGGGAACACATCAAAATGTCCGCCTTTAACAAAATCATTAAAAATATCAAACATCCGGTTATCAATATTTCTTAATGCATCTGATACTAATTCTACTGTTTCTTCATAACTGAATTTGCGGGTTTCTTCAAAACAATCCGCTGATCTCTCATAATATTCCAAAGATTCCTGACCTAATAATTTTGCCTTAAAATCATAATAATCTTTTGATAAATTAAAATTTTCTGACACAGCAGAAACGAGATTATCAACAACATTGCTATCAATGTCGTCGGCCATTAGTCTTGCCTGATCAGCCCGTTTAAATCCCCGGATGTTGTCGTTTATCTTTTTATTTTCCAAAATGCTATTAATTTCAGCTTCGGCAATCTCCAAATATTTTTCCAGAATATTTTCTACAGCCTTGGCGGCATCTGATCTAATTTTTTTGTTTTTGTTTGAGATCAAAGTTAAAAGAATAGCAAAAGAATGCTTTTTTTTGTTCCCATCCTCTGATAATGTTATTTTTTGCTGTTTTGAGATCAGCTCTGATATTAACCTGATCCAATTACCTGACGCCACTTTTTCTTTTTCGTTCATGATTCTTTCTTCTTTTTCCGACAATAAATATTTTGCCTGCTCAAATATTTTAAATAGAAAATGGCGGTAATTCTCAAGAACCAGCTCATTCAAAAATTCCTCCTGTTTATCAGGGCTTATTTTAGCAAGATTCAGATGAAAAAATTGGATATCATTTAGTATTTTTACCTCAAACTCATGAAGTTTGTTTGTCATTGCTTTATATCTGGGATTTGCTTGATCCAGTGATATTTTTAACGAAAAATAATAGCCTATCTTTCCGCTTAGACCATACTCCTTTGCCCAATATTCATACTCATCCAAAGCGTTTTTTAATATTTTGGCGTCAATTAAATAGTCTGTCCTGTCTTTCCATTTATTGATAAATTCGTAACTTTTCCGGTATATAATGTCCTGATCTTTGGCTATATTAGGATCGCTATCATCCTTATATAATTTGTTTAAATCCCACATATGTCTTTTGGTTGATGTAATAGGCACAAAAACATTATATCAAACTTAACCTATTTTTTTAGCGTTAAATCAATACTTTTATATAGGTTAAAGTTTGACATGACTTTTTTGGTGTGCTATATTGCGTAGGTTAAAATTTATAAAACATTACGTTTGTAGTGATTGTTTTTATAAAATATGTAGCTCCCCAAATTCTTTAAAAAAGAAAGTGAAAAAGTAAAAAATTAATAAATAAAATATGACAGATAATAATTTATATATAACAAAAGAGGGTTTAAAAAACTTAAAAGACGAGTTAAAAGAATTCGTTGAAATAAAAAGGCCTGAAATTGCTCAAAAAATTCAGGCAGCTAGAGAAATGGGCGACATCTCAGAAAACGCTGCTTATGATGATGCAAAAAGAGAACAATCTTTTATTGAGGGTAAAATTGCCGAACTAGAAGAGATCATTAAAAATTCCAAACTAGCTGCTGATACAGTAAAAGATTCTGTTATTGTCGGTTCAAAAGTAGTTGTTCATATTGACGGGGAGGAAGAAGAGTTCCATATTGTAGGGACTCCCGAAGCTGATCCTATCTTAAGAAAAATTTCACATGAGTCGCCTCTCGGGTCTGCACTTTTGGGTAAAAAAATTGGAGATAAAGTTGAAATAGAAGCTCCTATCGGCAAACTTACTTATACAATTTTGAAAATAGATTAACAAAAATTAGAAAGTGAATAACTAGACCCGCCTCCGGCGGGTTTTTTTATAGCTAAAAACATGATAAATTAAATCTAATATGTCTACGCTCAAAGAACTTCGTGAAGAAAGAATAAAAAAATTAAATAAACTAAAAGATTTAGGAATAAATCCATTTCCCTCCTTATCAAATAAAGATACCAATAATTCGGATATCACCAAAAACTATGAAAAATTCGAAGAAAAAAAGGTTACGGCAGCAGGGAGAATAATATCCTTAAGGGAACATGGGGAACTGATATTTGCCCATATACAGGATTTTTCAGGTCTTATACAGCTTTATATCAAAAAAGATACACTTGAAAATACAAATAAGAATGACCAAAATATCGGTTTTGACAACCTTCATCTTTTGGATATCGGGGACATTGTAGAGGTATCCGGAACTGTTACTAAAACAAAAACGGGCGAAATATCGGTTCTTGCAAAAACTATTAAATTGCTTACCAAGTCGATCAGACCGCTTCCGGAAAAACATGAGGGATTAAAAGATAATGAGCTTATATTTAGAAAAAGATATCTTGACCTAATCAGCAATCCTGAAAGAAGACAGTTATTTTTGAGAAAGTCAAAATTTTGGCAAGTCAGTAGGGATTTTTTGAATAGCAAAGGATTTATCGAGGTAGAAACCCCGATTCTGGAACATGTAACAGGCGGTGCGGATGCAAAACCATTTGTGACACACCATGATGCTTTGGATGAAGATTTTTATTTGAGGATTTCC
>MEUV01000047.1:5771-7435 GCA_001772575.1 candidate division WWE3 bacterium RBG_19FT_COMBO_34_6
ATACACTCGGTCCAAACTTTAGAAATGAGGGTCTAAGTGACGAGCATTTGCAGGAATATTACCAGCTGGAGTGGTATTGGGCATATGCAAACTACGAAAAAAACATGGATCTGGTTAGGGAGCTTTTTTTACACATTGCAAACAGCGTTTACCAAAAAACACAATTTGAAAAAAACGGATTAAAATTTGATCTTTCGGATAAATGGGAAAAAATAGATTATGCCAAAATTATCAATGATACATTTGGTGTAGACGTTCTTACTGTTTCGGAAGAAGAGGTATTAAATATCTTAAAAAAGAAAAATGTTAAACTGCCCGGTCTCATAAACAGGGCAAGACTAATAGATAATCTATGGAAATTGATACGTAAGGATGTTGCAGGTCCGGCTTTTTTGATTAACCAACCAAAATTTATCTCCCCGCTTGCAAAATCAGTAACCGGAAATGAGAACTTTACCGAAAGATTCCAGGTAATTGTGGCAGGAAGCGAGCTTGGGAATGGTTATAGTGAATTAAACGACCCGTTCGATCAGCTGGAAAGATTCAAAGATCAACAAAACGCACGGGAAGCAGGAGACGAAGAGGCTCAAATGATGGATGTTGATTTTGTGGAAATGCTAGAGTATGGCATGCCCCCGACATCAGGGTATGGACAAAGTGAAAGAATATTCTGGTTCTTAGAAGGGATCACGGGAAGAGAAGGCACGCTATTTCCACAATTAAGAAAAAAAATCGATGATATCAATATCCAAATTTATGGATTAAAAGATCCTAATATCATAAAAACACCTTCAAAAACAAGATCAAAAGAAAAAATTACAATTAACAAAAAGGATGCACTAATGCTTTTGAACGAGCATGTAAAAGATGAATACCAAAAATTACATGCTTTTATGGTTGCTAATGCTATGGAGGCATACGCTCATAAGCTGCATGAAGATCCTGACTTGTGGTACATCACAGGTCTCATACACGATCTTGATTATTTCAATTACCCGACAGAGCACCCGAATAGAGAAATTGAGTGGCTTGAAAATTGGGGATACCCCGAAGAGATGATCCATGCGATTACAGCCCATGCGCACAGAACAAATAGTATAGAACCGCTGACTCCTCTTGCTAATATGCTGCTGGCAATTGATGAACTAGCCGGATTTTTGTATGCATATTCATTGATGAGACCGGATGGATTTGAAAATATGGATGGAAAGTCGGTTAAGAAAAAGTTCAAAGATAAAGCTTTTGCCAAAAAAATAGATAGAGATGATATTATTTATGGTATAGAAAAATCCGGTGTGGATTTTGACGAACATGTAGAGTTTTTGATTTCTGTTTTTAAAAAAATGGGAGAACTTAAAAAATAATTTAAATATATGGAAGAAAATATCATTCCTGCCCAGGATCAGGAAAAGATTTTAACAAAAGAGGAAATTGTACAACAAAAGAAACAGAAATTTATTGTCCTTATCAAAAAAATTAAGACAATTACCTTAATCACAATTTTTATTATATTACTTCTTGTTATTGTAAGATTTATCTTTTTGAAGACTAAGGGTACTTATTTGGTAATACCGGAAGAAAAACCAATAGAAAAAAAGGAAGATGGTGCAAAAAAAGAAGAACCGGATAAAAAAGAGGAAGATACGTGGGAAAAATTTTCCAGT
>MEUV01000047.1:7459-7752 GCA_001772575.1 candidate division WWE3 bacterium RBG_19FT_COMBO_34_6
AAGATGTGGATTTGATCAAAATCATTTTTAAAGATACCCTTCCGGAATCTAATGTGAACTGGGACACTCTGGTTACAGGATATTATGTGATTGTTAATCCCTTGCAAATATCAGAAAGAAATATAGACCAGGCAGCAGCCCTAAAAAAAGACTGGTACAAAAATAACTGCCCAAGCTCTGCAGAATTCTCTGAAATCCAAAATATGGTTATAAGCGGTGTGCCGGGAAAAAAATTTTTGGTAACGAATTGTAACAGCGAAATTAATGTTATCTTTGCTCAAAAAAATAATTTT
>MEUV01000048.1:0-1051 GCA_001772575.1 candidate division WWE3 bacterium RBG_19FT_COMBO_34_6
TGGAACAAATAGCATGTACTTGGCTCTGGTTTGGATAGTGGTAGTTCCGGGGAATAAAATATTAGCCATAGAATCTCTTACTGATCCGATGCCTAATTCATCAATAGTATCTGCTTGCCGTAATTGACGGATTATTTGGACCATCTTTTCCCGATCTTCATCTGAAAAATCAACCCAAGAAAAAATAGAAGCCATTTCCATTACTCCTAAATTATTCTTTAAAATAATATTTATTTGTTTTATCTATATTAATTGGTTCGTTGTAATTTGTTCTTGCTTACACATGAGATTAATACAATTTTTTTATTATTTTTTACTCTTCAGTAAAATAATCTAAATCAATTTTTTTAATTTTATATGAAGTTACCTCAGATACTCCAACTCCATTATCTACCATGTACTTTGTTAATTGTTCACCATCAATCAGAATAATTTTATTTTCTATATTCCTTGCATATTCAATAGCACTTTCAGAAAATATTGAGGTGGTTATAAAGACTCCTTTCTTGGCTTTTTTCCCCAAAAGAGCTCCAGCAAATTTTTGAATATCTGACCGACTAATCGGATTTATCCATCTCTTTGCCTGAATATATATTACATCTAAACCAAGTTTATCCTCCTTTATAATTCCATCAATACCTTCATCTCCACTTTTTCCTATAGCTTTTCCTGCATCTTCAAATGAACCTCCATATCCCATGCCAACCAAAAGTTCAACAACTAATCTCTCAAAAAATTCAGGAGAACATTGCTTAACTTTTTCTAACAAATCAGATAGTAATTTTTCCTGATATTTTTCATAACCAATTTCTAATAACTCTTCCGGTGTTTTTTCTTCGAGAATTGATTCAATCTCTTTGCCTTTAAGCTGATCTATCTTTTTTGATGGCTTATTAAATTCAAGAAATTCTGGGAAACGTTTTAAATATTTTATATTAATTTTCGAAGGTTTTTCTTGTAATACTATTAAACCCCTATCTGTAACTTTAAAATAACCCTTTTGTGTATATATTAAAAGTTCAGCTTTCTTTAAATATGTTCTTGCCCAACC
>MEUV01000048.1:1099-3953 GCA_001772575.1 candidate division WWE3 bacterium RBG_19FT_COMBO_34_6
GCTAATAAATCTCTTACTTCTTGTATTGTATGTTCCTTTTTATCCCCTGTTATTTCAAGCAAGGGAAGCATAATATTTTGAAAATTTGGTATCATAATGGCACCTCTTTTTATTTTTATTCTTTCTTGTTTAAAAATGTTTTACAAAATTTAAATAAGAAAATGGGATGTATCACTATTTATTATTTTATATTAGATGTGAAAACTTTAACTTCACATCTTAAAAATAAAAATGTATCAAACAAACATCCCTAACACACTATAAATATTATGCTCCTATTCTTTAGATCTATTAAAAACTGCGAGCTGTTCTGCTAATTTTTTATTATGACAATTTTTTGGTTTTTTAAATAGTTTTATCCCGGAATCTGAAAATATTTTTTGACGACTAGTAATCATCGATTTTAATAATAGATTTTCTTTCAAAGTTGGATCAATAAGTGGTGATATAGTAACTCCAAGTTGTAAATAGCGAGAAAAAAAGATATACCAAACTATTTCAAACACAGATTTTTTATCAGAAGCGTTTTTTATTTCAAGTTCTATTATTTCGCGTAAATATTTTTCTAAATTATATTTTTCATTATCCATAAGGTAAATATCTTCAATAATTGCCATAACATAACATAGTATTTTTTCTGACTCCCTTTTTAGTAAAAAGAGAAGGCTAAATGTTTTTAGAATTTCTTTCTTGTGAACTTTCAAATTATTTGAAAAATCTAATTTTAGATTATATTTTTTATCGAATAATTCATTTAAAAATTTTTCTATTATACTGGTTCCAGGATATGCTTTATGAATATCGAGTACCTTTAATAGTTTAAATTCAAAAGATTTAAATGGTATTCTATCTTCCATTCGGATTGAATAGGGGGAATATTCGCGATTATGATGCCTGAATAAGCCTTCCGGTAAATATAGAATTTGAGTTTTATTTTCGCTAATAAGTAAATTAAATTTGTGGAACTCTTCAGAAAGAACTCTCAATATTTTTTTAGCTTCTTCTTCTGTATTTGCAAGGATTCTGTAATCATCCTTGAAACGTGTGCCTAAAAAAGTAATATTTTCCTTTTTTAATTCTAATGAAACGTTTTGATCAATTTTTGCTAAAAGTATTTCTGCAATTAAATCACTGACCGCCGAACCAACGGGAATACCATTTGTTCTACCGTCATTTGCATATTGGACTAATTTATCTATTTTATTTCCAATTAATTTAATATTTTTATCCGAAAATGCTATATCTCTGCCATGCAAAGCCCATGCAATACTATGTGTATAAACTGAATTATAGAAATTTGTAATGTCTGTCCTTATTAGGATTTTAAATCTATGGGCCTCAGCGACTAAGTCTCGTTCGGCCATCTCAATCCATTCATAAATTAGACGACCTGATCGTAATGGGCTCAGCTTTCCTTTACAATTAGCATCAATTGGTATAGGCATGCTATAAGTATAAATTGAATTATCATTATTAAATATATGGTCAATAATAGCAGCCCAATCTTGAATTAGCCAATAGACAATATCATGATAGTTGTGTGGATGTTGAATGCCATAAACACGAGATGTTAAAAATGACTTTGGATATGATACACAACCAAGATTTCTGCGTGGTGGATCTTTTAAATTTTGAATATATGGAACATTTTTCAGAACAAAATTGTCTACTTTAAAAGAAGGAGGAAGTATATTTTGTTCAGGAAAATATCCCTCCTCTAGCAGCCAAGTAGCAATTTTATTTTTATCAATAGCTTTTAAAAGACTATATGTTTCTTTATAATGTTCTTCGGGTAATGCTATATTTAAATCATTGTTTTTCATTTTATACTCTCTGATGAATATTAATATTTATAAAACATAAAATAATTTTTAATATGCGTCAGGGGGGCTTCCCCTACTATATTTTATTGTCAAAATAACCGTCCTTATGATATTGCTTCTCTCATTTTCCGCCTTCAAAGAAATATTCATCTTACAATTGAGGCAGATTTTTTGTTATCTTTTCTGGCATCTATAAGTACAACATATTTCTCATTCGAGATACCTAAATCTTCAAGGATTCTTTTTACTTTCTTCTCTTCTTGTTCTGAAAAAAACAAAATTACCTTTATTGATTTATCAGTATCATGTGCTTTCTTGTATATCTCTACTTGATTGGTTAAATTCTGTACAAGTTTTGTATTTGAAGCCAATTTGAATTCAACCAAAGTTTTATCAGAAGCACCTCTTGAAATTACAAAATCTACTGGACCACGACCTTCATTTGCCTCCCTTGAAACAGCTGACACGTTGGCAAACCAAGTCAATCTAAACATAATGTGAATGTCTGACTCACGTTTAATGGGTTCTCCTTTAATATAAAAAATACGATGACCGTCTTTATTTTCAATAACATCCTTTAAAAACAAAACATGTTCATAACTTTCTTCTAAGGTATCACCATATTTTTCATAAAATTTTGTTTTTTTAGATAACTGATTTATAAATTCTGAAAGCTCGTTAACAAAGAGATTATATACTTCTTTTACACGTTCTTCACTTAAAGACTTTGCCTCTTCTCCATGATCTTCTTTATATTTTATATAATAATCCAAAAATTCAGGATATTCCTTTATTACTGCATTAACAGCCGCTACAATATCCTTTTTTTTGAGTGCTTTTTCTTTACCTTTTTTTGTATATTCCAGCTTTGGAAGTGATTTTAAAAAATAGTAATTTAGCTGAGACCTTAATTCGTCGTTCGCTACTGATGGAACAATATTTTCAAACTGATTAACTAAATCAGTTTTGTTTATCCAGGTATCATCTTTTGTTAATAAGTCTTTAGGTGTCAATAAAACATAATCCACTTT
>MEUV01000048.1:4031-4273 GCA_001772575.1 candidate division WWE3 bacterium RBG_19FT_COMBO_34_6
TCTATATTTTTCTGGGCAAAATTTTGAGTATATTCAAGTAAATATCCTTTAATTAAATTGGTGACAAAATCGCTTATACTATCTCGGCCTGTATTCTCTTTAATCAAACAAAGTTTTTCAAGATGTGAACTGCGAGAAATCTTGTTGTCATCAAAATTTGAAAATACTCCATTTAAATTGTCATTAAGAGCTCTTGCAAATTCCATACCTGGACCTCTGCCCTTATTACCAATTTCGCTATA
>MEUV01000048.1:4294-6887 GCA_001772575.1 candidate division WWE3 bacterium RBG_19FT_COMBO_34_6
AATAATCCATCAGGTACTCTGGTCATTGAAATTGAGCGATCACGTAGGAAAGCTACATAGTGTAATATTTCCGCGTGCATTTTTTGATATTCTTTCTTATCACTGGTAAATAAAAGAAACGGGTCTATAAATAGAGGAAAATCATTAATAAGCGAAATATTAAAGGCACCATATTTTTCTATGACATCAGGATTTACATCAAAAAAATCAGAAAAATATACTTTCATTCGAAATACCTCTGCATTAACGCGTTGAAATGGTTGTCCATTTCATCTAATGAAGCACGCATTTTTTGTTTTATTTGTTCAACTTGTTCAAAAATGTCTGAATATTTATCCTGCATTTCAATTGGAGGTAAAATAATTTCAACGTCCTTTATCTTAGTTAAGCTCAAAAACGTTCTTACAGTATCAGTAACTTTTTTTCTAAACTGACGCTGAACAAAATCACTATTTATATAAAATTGCAAAAAGAGTGGATTAATCTTACCCATGTGAGGTGATATTTTATTAAAATTTTGCGACATGATAGCTCTTGGAAGTGTTTTAGGAATTCGCAGAGCTAAACCTGAAGAGCCAACAGCAACAATAACAATATCATTTGGAACAACTTCGCTCCGTATCAATTCATTAGCTTTTTTTTCTGAAATATATTTCACATTGCTAATATCTAAAAAACCCTTTGAAACATTCAGTCCTCGCAATACAATTACTCCCTCTTTTACATAGTCCTTTGATGTTAAATTTGAACCAAATGGTCCACTAGAAAGTGAATATTTCCGATTAGCAGCTATTTTTTTTATTTTACATTTTGGAAACTTCTCTGGATCGCCGAACATGTCGAGAAAAACGGATTTGAGATAATCGTCAAGGAGTGCAAGTTGTTCTTTGCGTTTTTGGCGGAGGTTGTCAGTTGCATCAAGAATTTGGACGATTCTTTTCTGCTGCTCAATTTCATAGTGAGGAACTTTTAATCTTTTAAAAGAATTGTTATTAATAGCCTTTTGAGTAGCTCCCGAACAAAACCTATCCTTTAATTGTTGAAATGTTTTCGAACGAAAATAGTGATAAAGATATCTCCCATCAAAATCATCTTTAGGTTTCAAAGTTAAGAAACCTGTGGATACAATCAAATCCTCTGAATCACAGTCTATTAAAAATACTTTATTAGTTGCTTTCATTCGAGCTAGAATTAAATCTCCCTCACTAACCATTAAGTCAGCCCTGCTCGGTTTATTCTCATAATCCACAAACAAAAAATTATCTATACCTTGATTGGACAAATTACCAGTTGCCAAATAACGTTTTTTACCATCAAAAGGTTTGACGCGGTTATTTGTGATTTTAACTGCTTCCAAAATATCCACCCTATTCACGATTTTTCAATTCCTTTAACACCGTTATATTATCCTTTACTTCTAATTCCAATTCCTCAATCTTACTCAAAATATCTTCCGGCTTATCATATTTCGGGGGAATATATTCAATTTCTTTATAGCAATTAATACTTAGATCGTAATTATTTTCAATGATTTCTTTTATCGGCACAAAGAAGTGTTTGACTTTACGGTCGTCATTGGTATTTTTATTTCGCGCTTTCCATTCTTTCACGATGTCCGGAATATCATTTATTTCAACACGAGTACGCTTGTCATCAAGCGAATAGCCGTCTGCCTGCATATCGTAAAACCACACCTGCTCGGTTGCCCCTCCTTTGATAAAAACTAATATAGCAGTACTAACTCCGGCATAAGGTTTAAATACTCCTGAAGGCATGGAGACAATTCCTTGCAATTCGCAGTCTTGAATAAGCATTTTACGCAAATCTTTATGCGCTCTTGATGAACCGAATAAAACACCATCCGGCACAATTACTGCCGCGCGTCCGCCAATTTTTAATGAATTGATTATACGGTTAACAAATAACAATTCTGTTTTTGTCGTTTGAAGCGAGAAGTTTTCATTAATATCACCTTTATCAATACTACCTTTAAAAGGAGGATTTGCCAGGAGCACATCATATTGATTATCCTCATTGTATTTTTTTGATAGCGTATCAGTTCGTTTAATGTTCGGATTGGTAATGCCATGAAGCATTAGATTCATCAAACCAATACGAACCATGGTGGTATCAAAATCATAACCAAAAAAAGTATTTTCTCTGAGTTCTGTCCATAAACGCTCATCGGTCAACTTATCACCAAAGCCTCGTTCGAAGCCATCTTCGTCGGTCGTAATTTGTTGTCTGCTGGTGTGTTGTGTAAGTATGCATTGATACGCACCAAGTAAAAACCCACCGGTTCCACAAGCAGGATCGCCAATCGTCTCACCAAGTTTTGGACTAACCAATTCACACATTAGTTTTATAATATGACGAGGTGTACGGAATTGTCCGTTTTTACCGGATGATGAAATTTCAGATAGAAGAAATTCGTACATATCACCCTGAGTGTCGTGAAATGTTTGTCCGGCTTGCATTTCTTTTTCAATCTCTGTATAAAGAGCATCAATAATATTTACCGCCTCAATAAGAAGGGTGGGTTTGGGAATAATAAAAACGGCATCAGCCATGTATTCAGCAAAAGTACTATTTT
>MEUV01000048.1:6920-7301 GCA_001772575.1 candidate division WWE3 bacterium RBG_19FT_COMBO_34_6
CATGGGATAGCATTTTTCCGCCTTCTAATTGTTTGAAATGACTCCAACGAAGAGTTTGTTTATTGGTTTCTACATTTGTTAATGGTGAAGTAAACATACCTTCAAAAATAGAAGTATATTTTTCTCCGGTCCACTCCGCATCTTTTTTAAGTTTGGAGTCTATTTCGTCTAAACGGCGTATAAATAATAAATACGATATTTGTTCGATAGCTGTTAAAGGATTAGCAATTCCACCGCTCCAAAAATTATCCCAGAGCTGACTAATTAATGATTTCATTTTTACTGTTAACATAAAAATCTCCTATTTCAATAATGCGGGGAGGGGGAATTGAACCCCCTCACGCTCTCTACCGTGAAGCAATATCTTTTATAATACAAAAC
>MEUV01000048.1:7349-9552 GCA_001772575.1 candidate division WWE3 bacterium RBG_19FT_COMBO_34_6
CACGTCGCAAAAATTTGAAGCATAATCAATGCTCCTTTCTTGAGTAGATTAGCTAATATACTAACCGCCCAAGCCATGTCTAATGTAACAGTGAAAGAGATATTGCCTTTCACGCTTTTACAATCTCCTACTAATTTTATTTTATTATATATTACTATATTCTCTAGCTTGCAATTTTTTGGGTTAATTCGATAATCTCATCTATTTCCTGAGGTTTAAAAACACCTCTAATCCCTTCGGGATGCAACTGTGTAAATGGTGCGCTGATAAGGTCTTTCTTCTTTACAACACCGCGTTGTAATACAAATGTCTTTAACGTTAAAATAAACTGAATCTGCTTTTCACCGTAATTATTGTGCTTACATAAAAAATCATCAAAAGCAATTGATACAGTTTCCGTAAATGTTGCTATTTCTTCAATGCCTAAAATGTGTTTAATAAACTGAATAAACTTCGCGCTTCTGTTATCGTAAACCTCCCTCAAGATATACTCGGTTACATGCGGATAATTTTCTTTTAATATATTAGCTAATTCATCTATTTCTTCATTGGTTACATTATCTCCCTGGGAAATTTTTTGGAGAACAGGATTTGACTTTACAAGTTCGCGAATAAATTCTTCAACTTTACGGCGGTATTTATCAACGGTCATCCGTTCATGTTGAGGCCCAAATTCAACGGTTTCTTTAACGGTTAAAAGATCCTGAATATTGAGTTTTTTCTCAGGGGTTTTTTGCATTTGTCGGTATTTCATAAGAGGTGCAAGACGCTCTATCATTTCATCTAGATCATCATCTGATGCTGTTATCCAGAAATGGTTTAATTGCACTTTTTCTATCCAGACTCGTTCTTTTGCTACTATATTTACCGTTAACGGCAATTCGCTGACTTTTTCAATGATTGTATCCTTAAGAATTTCAAATCTTTCGTCATCACTCATGATGCGGGCTATTTGAGCTTCGGTACCATCCAACTCGAACCGCATTGCCTTAAAATCAGCATTTGAAAGTACACGCATAAGTGGGCTGATATACATGCGTAAATAATCAATTTTTTCATCCGTTATATTAATCCAAAAGTTGTCATCCATTACTTTTTCTAAGTATTCTTGATTATCTAAAATAACAATGGAGTTTTTCGGTAATTCTTTAATATTCTTCCTAATAGTATTAATTGTTTTTTGTACTATTTCTGCCTCTTTTCTCTTTTGGGAAACATAAAGCTTATTGATGTATGCTTCAAAAAGTCTGACTGGAAGCGGACGCGTTTCTTTCGGTTCTTTTCCTTTCGGAGTCATCTTGAAATATTCAAAATTCTCCCAGCAATCTATAATTAAAAATTTTTCTTTTTTGGGGCACCAAGATTTTATGTCATCCGGATCAAGAACTCGTGTACCGCGACCAATCATCTGCCAAAATTTCGTATAAGAAAATACTGGTTTGGCAAAAACAAGATTTACAATTTCACGCACATCAATACCAGTATCCAGCATATCAACACTAATGGCAATGCGAGGCATATCTTTTGTTTTAAATCGATCAAAAATACCGCCTTTGCCATAAACACCCTTAACATCTGAAATAATACCTTCCGCAAGCTGCCCTTTGTATTCAGGATAAAGGCCGTTAAAGACCTCACATAATCTATGAGCATGTTTTTTAGATATAGCAAAAAATATCGTTTTTCCGGGAAGAACACCATTAGGATCTTTGATACATTCTTCCATAAATTCACGCACAATGACCGCATTTGTTCCTTTGTTAGTCACTTTTTTCTCAAGTTCGGTGCCCTCAAAATTAAGTTCATCCGGATCTTCACCTTCCCGAATTAACCTGTTCTTTTCTGCTTTAGCTATAGTTTCGCTATTAATCCCTTCCTGTTGGAACTTTGTGCGTAGTTTTAAAACTTCAAAATCAGATAAATATGGGGGAATGTTATTAATCGCTTCTTCATACGAATATGCAAATGTTGGCAAGCCATCTTCACAATCAAATAATTGAAAGGTATTGTGATCTATTGCATTTTTTGGTGTTGCTGTAAGTCCCAGTTGTATCGCATCAAAATAATCAAAAATGTTTTTATAAACATTATAAATTGAGCGATGGCTTTCATCAGCTATAATCATGTCAAAATAATGAGGACTAATTGGACAAACATCCTGTTGTATCAGATTAAGCATCGTTGGGTAGGTTGCGCAATAAAT
>MEUV01000048.1:9590-9888 GCA_001772575.1 candidate division WWE3 bacterium RBG_19FT_COMBO_34_6
GCCAAATAGGTGCGTTAGGTAAATATTCCTTAAAAGTATCCAATGCCTGTTCTCTTAAAGTAATGCGATCAACAAGAAATAAGACCTTCTGAATCCAATTAGAACGCATCAATACGTCAAGAAGCCCCATGCAGATTCTTGTTTTTCCTGTGCCTGTTGCCATAACCAGAAGAAATTTTCGATATTTCTTCTCAACACGTTCGAGTACAGAACGAATTGCCTGAATTTGATAAGGACGCCCCACAATATTTGTATTAATTAATTCGCTTGAAAGCACTTTGCTATTTTCTCGTAAAAA
>MEUV01000048.1:9942-12607 GCA_001772575.1 candidate division WWE3 bacterium RBG_19FT_COMBO_34_6
ATAACGCTCAGTATCCCAGAAGAAAATATCGTAACCATTCGTATAAAAAACAAAAGGCATGGATCCATACCCATTAGATTTTTGCATTTTTTCGGCATAGTTACGTGCTTGTTCTTTACCAATTTCTGCATCAACTGATGTCTTTTTTGCCTCAACAACTGCAATTGGTTTACCTTCTTTTGAAAGAAGAGCATAATCAACAAAAAGATGTCCTTGATATGGTGATTGAGGATCACTCACTCCATATGGCAAACCACACCAGATATCAAGCTCCTGGGTTACTAAGGAAGGATTTAAAACATCCCATCCAGCAACCCTTAGCCGTGTATCAATTAAATCTCTTCTTGTTTGTACTTCGTTTCTGGTCATATCTACCCTATTAATCCTTCAACAAAAAAACTAAAATAGTTATCATCACCAATAATGTATTAAGGGACGGTTTTTTGTCACAGTTCAAGAGTTTATATTTACCTTATTAACTCGCTAGTAGAGAGAAAAAATAAATTTTTTTTCAATTTTTCTATAACATTACTCTAATACGACAAAAGGTTTATAAAATCCTTCTTTTTTGCGGAATTGTTTTAATTTATTTAGTTAACAATAATTATTATTCCCTCTTCTTCCCATTCCTCCCAATCGATGTTGGTGAGTTCCGGTAGTTGGAGGAGGTCTTTTGGTTCTTTGAATCCTCCGCTTAGTGAATCTCTTAAGGTAATTATTTTTTGAGCAAGAGGAGGAAAGGCGTACATCGCTATATTGATGAAGTCCTGGGACTGATTGATATTTTTAATAATTTCTTTTTGAGGATTATCGTATACGGAGAAGTAGACTTCGGTTTTGGTAAAGGTGGAAATAGATATAGTTATGGAAAAGACAATGATTAAAAAAGCAAGAATACTAAATTTAGTATTTCTTTTTAAATATTGCATTTATAATGTGCTCTTTTTATTTAATAGTTTTAAGATAACATTCAGGGGAACAGGCTTTACTTTTTGCCTAGCATTAAATGCGGGATGACAAAAGAAGACTGTCCCCCATTTTAAATACAAAAGTAATCGGGTGTAAGTTTCATATTTAATATTATTTTATATATTCGACAAAGGGTTGGGAAAATCCTTCTTTTTAAAAGAAAAAGTTAGCGGTTCTCGGTTTACAGTTGTCAGATAGAGAGTGCCACACCCTGATAATCAGAGTTCGTAATAACAGAAAATATCTCACCCCCACCTTAATCCTCCCCCCTCAAGTGGGAGGAAATGCGAGAAAGGTCATTTTTTTATTACCTCCCAATATCCGCCTTTGGCAGTACCAATTCTCTTTAATATTCCTTTTTTCTTTAATTTTGAAATATTATTGTCAACCGCCGTAGTGCTTATTTTTATATGCTCAGAAAGTTCTTTCGTGGTGATATATTTATTTTCCTTCATTAATTCTATAATTTTTATTTCGTTTTCTCCCAACTTTACACCCAACTTATCTCCCAACTTTACACCCAACTTTTTAGGGACTTTTTCAGTGACAGTTGGAAAAGTAATTTTATAATAATCAAAATCTCCCTCTATTGCTGGCTTTATTCCATAATGTTGTTCCCATCCTTCAATCATTTTATGGAAACCACTGCCTATACTTTCTGCTAATCTAATAAATCTGAATATTTTGGCAATTATGGGATTTCTCGGTAGAGAAAAATCTTCTTCTAAAATGTATTCTATTTTCTTGGGGAGTGATCCGGGATTAAAAAATTCAAATCTGTCTGAAAATACTCTAATCCTTGGGTTTGCCCGGCTAAAATAATCAGTATGGATGATAAGATTAACCAGCGCTTCTCTAAGTGCTTGTAAATGTTCGGGGTTATCATCCCTGAAACCGGAAACCATTTTAAATGGTATATCAATTTTTTTAGGAAATCTCTCGTAAATATCAAAAAAAGTAGTCCATAGATTTTGTTCGCTGGAAATTCTAAAATTATACCTCGTTGGAGCATCTTCATAGGAGATGCCGGAAATTTCTAAATATTCAATCCTGTAATTGGTTATTGTTTCCATAAGTAAATCTTCTGTTCCATTACGTAAAATAGTAGTAAAATCTTGCTCAATCTTTTCAGGAGTAGAAACTCCTAATATGTCATAAAATTTACCTTTTTTACTAACACCGAAAATTAACCATCCTCCGGCAGTATTTGAAAATGCTGAAACAGTGTCCCAGGCGTTTTTAGGTATTTCTAATTTTGCTTCTTTTACTTCAAAATCTTCCCATTCAATATCTTCTAATTTTTTAATTAGTTCGGCTTTATTCATGATAATTTCTCCTTATAAAATTCAGAACTATAAGTTCATATTTTCGCATGTTGTTGCTTTACATTTGGTAAGGTTGTGAGGACCTCGGATCTCATTATAGAACGAATCATTCAAGTTCTCTTATTATTTTTTTATCAAGATTTATGATTAATCTCCATCTGGCATTTTTGGAATGATTAAATATTTTCCTTATTTCAATACGTTCAATTTCCCCTTTTTGTTCTAATCTATGTAAAGCTATTTTTAAACTATCTTTATTTCCTTTAAATTTTTTTAGTATTTCTTCTACAATAATAAAATGTTTACCAATTATATATTTTTCTAAAAAGGAAATGTTTGAATCAACTCTTTTTCTTTTTCCTTTTGCCTTT
>MEUV01000048.1:12711-12957 GCA_001772575.1 candidate division WWE3 bacterium RBG_19FT_COMBO_34_6
CTATTATTTCTTTAATGAATATTGAATCAATCATTTTTCTATAACCTTAAAAATTAACTGTTTAAAATTCACTACGTTTATTATAGTGTATAATATTATGAATTATACCGCAATTATTTTCTTCGGATCCTTTTTACTTTCTCATGATTATCTGTAAACTTTACATACTTATATTTTATTCAACGTTAATTATTATTCCCTCTTCTTCCCATTCCTGCCAGTCGAGATTGGTTATTTCGGGCAGCT
>MEUV01000049.1:0-2905 GCA_001772575.1 candidate division WWE3 bacterium RBG_19FT_COMBO_34_6
TTTCAAACCGAATTCTTTGGCTATTTTATATATAATCCAGACGCTCCCTATTCCAAAAACAACAGATAGACTTCTTAGTGCGACTTCCGAAAACCCAAAAAGCAAACCCCAAACACGAAGCGACAAATAATAGAAAGGTGGGTGAAAATCACCCGGTGCAAATCCATAGATTATTTGTTTGAAATTAAAGTCCCTGGCAACATATCCGCTTGTTGTTTCGTCTAACCAAAATGATTGATTAAGCGAAATTAAACGTAAAATGAGAGCCAGAAACAATATAAAAATCAAAATATAATATTTTTTAATGAATTTAGTAAATTTCATTGAAAATTAGGTATCGCGATTCTAGGATCTATTCTTAACGTTATATATAAAAATAGAATAAATAAAATAGCCATAATAAATAATATAGGTATTTGAATTCTCTTATTTAATTTCCTTATAAAAAACCATAATAAAAATGCAATAAGAAGATGAACGAAAGGATAAACCATAAAAGATAATAACCAACTATTCCAGACATCTTCAAACGGAAACCGAAGAAATGAACTCGCTTGAACCGCGGGAAAGTCTCTGTTTACCAAAGCTACGCTCAACTTCGAAAAGCTAATTCCCATAAACCTTAAGGAATCAATTGCTATTCCAAAATAATGTTTTCCTTCAAGAAATGAATATCGTAGGGTAAATAATAAGCTATCTATAGAATACGTTAAGGGTAATAACCACATTAAAAGATTTACTTTCCTTACTTTCTTTCGTAGAAGTAAATATATTAATATGAAAAGGAGTGTAAAAGAAATTATTACAACAAATAATTTTATATATTCGATATAAAAGAAAACCGTTCCAAAATAAATATTCCATCCGTATTGGTAAAAAGATCTTAAAACCAAAACATAAGAAGAAATTGTAAATAAAGAAACCGGAATAAAATAATTAGATACTTTCTTTCTCCAAAAAATAAAACCGGCTGCTAAGAATACCAAAATATACCAGGGAAAATTACTCCTGGTATCCGCGATAACTTTAATTGGAAGTTTTCTATCTAAAAATTTAGATTTATCGGCAACAAAATAATCAGAAAAAGAAAGATTCTGATTATAATAAATGGTATCTGAAAGGTAGTCATTTCTCCTTTCTTGAGGGGTTAACATCCAGGTACTGTTATTATCCGCAAGTTTTATTTGGGACGGATTAGAGAAATACACACTACCAAACCTGTCCGCAAACTCGTTCATAGTCACAGATTTAAGATTTTTTATAGTACCCAGTGATTTAAGTTGATTTCTATATTCTGAAAAGAATTTCACACTCTCCATACCGGTTTCCAACCCAACGGTAATTTGGCCTAAAGGCAAATTACAATCCAAATACTGATTGGCAAGGCTAATAAAGTAGTTGATATTTAATCCTCTATTTAAATAGTCATTTGCCTGCAGAGAGTAGTTTGAAAAGGAAGGTCCATCTCCATATGCTTCTGAGAAATCTCTCATTGCCCACTGGATTACAGCAACATTTTGCATGTTTTTTGAATTTGCAGCAGGGGTTAATATATTTGCCTTAGTGGGATAATAAGGAACTCCCCACCACTGTCCCCAGACCCCGTAATCATCAGTCGTCTTTTGGTCTGCAACAATCATGGCGGTTTTAATACCGTACCTCTTGACGATGTATTCCAGAGAGTAGGAATCTATCCACCAGGCTCCGACGGATTTGGGATAATAGCCAAAATTATTTTTAAATTTTTCAAACAATCCGGTTAACAGATTTTTTCTTTCGGAGTGGGAATATCCGGAAAGAAATATCGCATTCGGATCATCCCAAGCGACTGCATGGGGATAAATTACGCGTGAATCCTGAGCCAATGAAGGTGATATTTCAAGAAAGACTCCTAATTCTTGCCTATTATTAAACTTCTTTATTTCATTAGTAAGACCATTGTCTTTTAAAGCATCGTATTGTAAAAGCCAAGTTGCATAATAACCATAAGAATTTATCAACTGATACTGATCAATAATTGGATTTAAGCTTCTGTCAAACCACAGATCTCTTCCTCTTACTGGATTAACAAGAGTTACATAGCGGTTATCACAATAGTTTTCTGCAAATACTAATTTAGGATTACTTAAAGTAATTAAAAGAAAAGTTAATAATAATAAAAGTCTATTCATTCTAGTTCTTGCTCAATAACTTCTTAAGTATATAATTATTTTATGATAATTAAGGCTATTAAACTAACGATTATACTATTTCTTACATTTATAATAATTCCTAAAGAAGCTAAAGCCTATCTTGATCCAGGAAGTGGAAGTTATTTAATTCAAGTACTTGTTGCAGCTGTTGCGGGTGGTGGAATTCTATTAAAAACCCAATGGCACAAAATAAAAAATATCTTCAATAAAGATAAAGGGCAAGAAAAAAAAGATGATAAAAAGTGATGGAAGTTCGTTTCGCGATCCCTGCGGATTTATATTTTTTGAGGGTAATAAAGTTTTCAGGCAGGTCAATAAAATCTATTTTCCTCAATTTGAAAAGTTAAATAAGGGTGGTCTTTATAAAAGACTTATTCAAAAAGGACTCCTTATTCACCATAAGGAAGTTTCGCATTCAAATGAGAAGATTATTATTGAGCACGAAAAAATACCCTTTATTACATATCCATATGAATGGTCTTTTGGTCAACTAAAGGATGCTGCACTACTTACTTTAAGAATTCATAAAATTGCCATAGATTATGAAATGGTTCTAAAAGATGCTTCATCTTATAATGTCCAATTTATTGGTTCTCAATCAATCTTTATCGACACACTTTCTTTTGACTTTTATAAAGAAGGTGATACTTGGATTGCTTATAAACAATTCTGCCAGCATTTTTTGGCACCCCTTGCACTTATGTCTTTTAAAG
>MEUV01000049.1:2945-4436 GCA_001772575.1 candidate division WWE3 bacterium RBG_19FT_COMBO_34_6
AATTCCGCTGGATTTGGCAAGCAAAATATTACCACCTTCGACTAAATTAAATTTATCAATACTGACTCATGTTCACCTTCATGCCCAAAACCAAAAGCGTATGGCGGATAAAAAAGTAGATGTCAAAAAATACAAGATGTCCAAACTTCAAATGCTGGGCTTAATAAACAATCTTGAAAACACTATTAAATCTTTAAAGATCCAAAATGGGCAAACCGAATGGGAAAAATATTACACCTTTACCAATTATTCGGATAAAGCCTTTAAGGAAAAACATTCTATCGTTGAAAAGTGCATTAATAGAATAAAACCTAAATCGGTTCTTGATCTGGGAGCAAATACCGGGGAATTTTCAAAAATCGCCAGTGAAAGTGGAGCATATACCATAGCTTCAGATATTGACCCTCTTGCTGTTGAAACAACTTATAAAATATTCAAGAAAAAAAGAAATTTATTACCAATCGTGATCGACCTTACTAATCCCAGCCCGGCAATCGGCTGGGTAAATTCCGAAAGAATGTCATTCTCTGAAAGATTCAAGGTTGACTGCGTAATGGCTTTAGCATTAATCCATCATCTGGCGATATCAAACAACCTGCCTTTTGAGATGATTGCAAAATATTTCTCAAGCTTAGCCAAATATTTAATTATCGAATTTGTCCCCAAGGTTGACTCAAAAGTTCAAATCCTTCTTCAAAACAGAGAAGATATATTCAGCTATTATTCTGTGGAAGGTTTCGAAAAAGTATTTTCAAAATATTACATAATAGTTGATGTGCAAAAAATTAAAGATTCAAAAAGAATAATTTACTTGATGAAGAGAAAATGAATAAAAACCTACCAAACATCTTAAATAAATTAAAATCTTTGCGTTTCCTTTTGCCCCCGATATTTATGGCAATTTTCCCTATCCTTGCTTTTTACATTTATAACTTTTCGGAATTGTCGTTAAAATTTATAACAAACCCCATTATCTATTCAGCCGCCGCTTCAATTGTTTTAACTTTAATTATTTATCTATTTACTAAAAACAAAAACAAATCGGCGTTAATTTCAACCCTATCGGTATTTGTCTTTTTTTCCTACGGACATTTAAGCAAATTTCTAAATAATAAGTTATTTATACAACTTCCGGGGGAATTAGTATTAGGTCCAGATAAAATCATACTCCCCTTATTATTTCTATTCTTAATAGTGATTTTTTTCAAAATAATAAAAAGCAGAATGGAATTTAAAAATGTAATAAAATATTTAACAATAATCTCTTCATTTCTTGTCTTATACAATGTTTTGACAATAATTAGTAAAGAGAATAAAAGAATCGTTATAACAGTACCGTCAAATATCAATTATAATAAACCCACACCAACAAACCCTGCTACACCGGACATCTATTACATCATTCTTGATGGATATGCTAGAAGCGATATCTTGAAAACTGTATACGGATTCGACAACAGCCAGTTCATTAATAAACTTAGGGAAATGGGT
>MEUV01000049.1:4465-7580 GCA_001772575.1 candidate division WWE3 bacterium RBG_19FT_COMBO_34_6
CTATGTCCAAACATTCCTGTCGCTACCCTCTTCCTTAAATATGAGATATCTAGATGAACTGCCTCAAAAATACGGAAAAAAATCCGACAATAAATTTGCTATAATCGGCATGTTGCAGTCCAATCTTGTCTCCCAAAAATTGAAATCTTACGGCTACACAACTATAAATTTTGCTTCAGGTTGGGAAGGCACTGACGAAAATTATCAGGCTGATATAGTCTATAACGAAAAAAGGATACTAAAAATATCTGGCTTTGAAATTGTTACGAATGAAACAAACATGGTTTTTTTACAAACTACTCTTTTATCTCCTTTTATAAAAGAAGTTTGGGGTGATCAATTAAGAGGGAAAATGCTATCTATTTTTGAAAAACTTCCAGACATTGCTTACAAAAGCGAGCCTACTTTCACTTTTGCCCATATACTTGCCCCTCACCCACCTTATGTCTTTAAAGAAGATGGAAAACCAGTCAAAAATCCAAAACTCGATATGATGGGTGAAGTTTTTGAAGATAAAGAAGGTTACATTAACCAACTTAAATACATTACAAAACAAATAGAGCCTGTTTTGGAAAAATTAATAAGCAATTCTAAAACTTATCCAATTATTATTTTACAAGCCGATCACGGACCTGCTTCAATTCTCGGTCATCCATTTAATTGGATAAAACCTTATAATCCAAATGGTGTTCAGGAAAGATCGGGAATATTATACGCAGTTTATTTACCAGATAAAAACTATAAAGATTTTTATTACACTATTACACCCGTTAACACTTTTAGAATTATTCTAAATAAATATTTCGGAGAAAAATTAGAACTTTTACCCGATAAAATATATTTCTCCAACTATGATGCTATATATGATTTTATAGATGTAACAAACATTAAATAAATTAATACCCTTATCTCTTCATTTGAAATGATAGTAAAATGCTTAAAGAAATTAAATGAAAAAAACCAACAACAATAACTATTACGTTATTGTTCCCGTTTACAACGAAGAAAAAAATATTTCCTCATTTATAAAAAAATTGAAAAGATATTCCTCAAATATTATTGTTGTTAACGACGGTTCAACCGATAACACCGCTGGAATTGTTAGTAAAATTCCAGGTATTGTTCTGATCAATCTTAAAAAAAATAAGGGCAAGGGAGAGGCGATGAAAGTCGGTGCAAAGCAAGCATGGAAATTGAAAGCAAAAGGCGTCATTTTTATGGACGGAGATAACCAACACGATCCCAAACACATACAGAAATTTATCCATCTGCTTGATAATTCAACTGACATTGTAATCGGAGTAAGAGTTATTAAAGCCCACATTCCTTTCATAAGAAGAGTTGGTAACAATATCTTCATGCATCTGATTAAAATAATGTTTAATATAAAGATTCCCGATATCTTATGCGGTTACCGTGCATTCAGCAAAAAGGGGTTAAAAAACATTATGTGGAAATCCGCAGGATATGGAGTAGAAACAGAGATGCTCACAACTATCGGAAGAAAGAAAATTCCTTTTGAGACAGTGGTCGTTGATACAATTTACCTGGACAAATACAAAGGATTTTCAATTATGGGTGGACTAAAAATAATTTTAAGGTTACCATATTGGAGGTTTAGAAAAATCTAATAATGCAAAAAATATATATCACGGGTGCAAACGGATTTATCGGACATAATCTCGTTGAATATTTATCCAAGAAATACGAAATTTATGCATTGTTAAGAAACGGAACACTACCCTCCTTCAATTTGAAAAAAAATATCACCATTGTTTATGGAGATCTGTTAAATAAAGATTCACTGACTAAATCAATTCCTCAAGATTGCGTAGTAATTCACTTGGCAGCTAATCCTTATGACCCAATCTTAAGTTATAAAGTAAACGTCGGCGGAACGAGAAATCTGGTCGAGGCATCTCTTAAAAAGCATATCAAACACTTCATAAACATCAGCAGCCAGTCTACCAAAATCAGAAAAAAGGGTGTTTATGCAAATACAAAAATCGAGAGCGATAAAATCGTAGAATCGTCCGGTCTTAACTATACGATTTTGAAACCCAGTTTGGTCTACGGTCCCGGCAATAAAGGCCTTTTCTCAAAAATCAAGGCCGCAATATCACTTATCCCATTTGTTCCAATATTCGGTAGCGGAAAAACCCTTTTTAATCCTCTTCATGTTGACGATCTCAATATACTGATAGAAAAAATAATTAATGACAAATCTGCATTTAATAAAACTTACGATATCGGTTCAAAAAATAAAATATCTTACAACACCTTTTATCTACTAACCCTAAGGTATTTGAAGAAAAATGCCAAATTAGTCCATATTCCGGTTTTTGTGGGAGTATTTATGGGAAAGATAATGACGAAATTCATGAAGACTCCGATTTTTTATGTTGACAATGTTCTAGGTTCTACTCAAGAGAGTAACTGCAACCCGAAAGAAATCCTTACAAAATATAAATTTTCACCATTGAAAATTAAGGACGGGATGGAAAAAATATTCAAGCCAAAGGGAATCAATACGGCAATCGTCGGCTTGGGCAAAATGTCTCTTATTCACACACCCATCTTGGAAACATTCAAGGAGGTAAACATCGTAGCACTTATAGATCCTGTTCCTGTAATGTATCCTTCTTTAAAAAGCTTAGGTACCGATGCCAATTACTATTCAAGTTTTAAAAAGGCCATAAAAAAGGAAAATATCAATGCAGTGTTTGTTTTGTCCCCAAACTTCACGCATTTTGATATTTTAAAAACTGCTCTTGACAATAATATTCATGTTTTTTCCGAAAAACCGTTAACTATAAATCCGAGTCAGATAGAATATCTCTCAAAAATAGAAACGAAGTCAATAATAAGAGTCGGCTATACTCTGATTTTTAACAGAGTATTTTTACACCTTAAAAAAATTATAGAAAATAAAGAACTTGGAAATATAGAGTCTTTTAAAGCTACCTTTTACCATAGCGAGGTTTTAAAAGAGAAAAAGGGTTGGATGTTTACTAAAAACTTATCCGGCGGAGGTGTTTTGATGAATCCTGGTCCCCATTTATTTTCCCTGATTAATCTATTATTCGGAAAACCAAACAAAGTTATTGGGAAAATT
>MEUV01000050.1:0-131 GCA_001772575.1 candidate division WWE3 bacterium RBG_19FT_COMBO_34_6
ACCTGTTGCCGGAAGTTCTGTGGAAATACCCAAAACCTGGGATACAAGATTTCCACCATAGCTATTTGAAAAACTCAAAGTTACATCAGAAGAAACAGGATTTCCTTCATTGCAATCTACTGACCCTCTCA
>MEUV01000050.1:338-558 GCA_001772575.1 candidate division WWE3 bacterium RBG_19FT_COMBO_34_6
AATCCTGTCGGGAGAATATCGGTTACTTCGATGTCGAACAAAGTTATATTACCTGTGTTTTTAAGCTTTAATGTATAATTAACAATATCTCCAGCAGATGCGGCAGGCTTATCGTTTGATTTTTCAATAATAATAGTCGGAACTATAAATTGGTTCTCAAATGTACAGACAACATTTTTATCTTTTTCTACTGTTACAGTATTGTCCGTAAGATTTCCTT
>MEUV01000050.1:721-5732 GCA_001772575.1 candidate division WWE3 bacterium RBG_19FT_COMBO_34_6
TCCGTCGCCGTTTAAATCAACATTCTTTAAAACCTGTAGTGTTCCTGTATCTCTTGTATTTGTAATTGTGCAAATTACCTCTTCTCCAAGATCAATCGTTATAGTATCTTCATCAACCGGAGTTCCACCCTCACATATCCAATCACTTGAACTGTAGTCTGCTGGACCTGATTCTGATAAATCATAAGTTCCTGCTGCAAACGTAGAATCGCTGTCAACTTCCGGTCCTTGGCCACTTAAACTTGTAGGACCAGAAGCGATTAATATCCAATCTGCTGGAACTGCTGTTCCCCCGCTAACAACCTTAACTAACTTTAAAGAAGGAGCGTTATCATCGTTAGTTATTGTGCATGTTATATTTTCGTCTAAATCTAAAGTAATATTGCTATCGCTTCGATTACCCCCATCACACTCCCAATCACCTATCGTATATCCCACCGGTCCTACCTCAGTTAACAAATAAGTTACTCCAGCAGTAATTGTATGAAAAGTAGTTGAATCGCCTTTATCACTAAATCCTCTAGAAACACCTGTCGCAGTAAGATCCCAGTCACCTGCAACAGCGGTTCCACCATTATCTTTAATTACATTTTTTACCAGTTTAAGGGTTGGTGCTATATCGTCATTGGTAATTGTGCATGTTATTTCTTCTCCCTCATCCAAAGTGACAGAACCCCCTAAAGTTTCTGGACATTTTTCATCACCGGTAATTGATATAAAACTATAACCATTAAGACCTACTTCATTAATCGTATGAGAAGTATTTGAATCTACTTCAGTTGTATCTCCTGAATTTACGGAATTTGAATCGACAGTCAAACCAAAATTGTTTACTCCTGCAGTACCACCATCATTACTAATTACTTCCTTAATAAGGGTTATTTTTGCTGGTTTATCCTCATTCGTAATAGTACAGGATATATGCTCACCCTCGTTTAATGTGACTGTCCCTCCTAATACTGAAGGACACTTAGCATCTCCCCCAATGGATTCAAATTCATATCCAGTTAGTACTGTTTCACTTAAAGTATGCGCTGTATTTGAATTAACATTCGTTGTCGAACCCGAAAGAACTACAACACTATCTATTGTCAGGTCAAAATCATCGGATACAGCATTTCCACCATGATCATTGTTAACTACTTTTGTTAAAGTAATTTGAGCTGGTTGGTCATCGTTAGTAATTGTGCAAATCTTATTATCACCATAGGTTAAAGTTACCGAACCATCTTCGGCACAATCTTGACCCCAATCTGAAGCCTCATAACCTGTTACCTGAGTGGTTTCACTAGCCGTATAGTCTCCAGGTGTAAGTGTTACCGAAACTCCCCAAGAAACATTGTCTCCATTAATCTTTCCCTGAAAATCAGCTGCAGTTGCATTTCCACCATTATCTTTCACAACTGTTTTTTCTAAAGTCAAAGTGGGAAGCATGGAGTTGGTAAAGGTACAAATTATAGTTTCTCCCGGATCAAGTGTAATTGAAGATGGATCACTTCCATCATCGCACGCTGTACTTGTCAAACTCCAACCGGTAATAGCATCTTCGGACACTGAATAAGTACCAGGTAAAAGAAGTCCACTATTATAAGGAGTGTCTGCATCCGAAAGACTGAAAGTGTCGATGCTATAAGAAGGGGTTTCTAACTCGAAATCGAAATCTTGAGGATTTCCGCTTGGATCAGTAACTTTGTTAACTAAAATTTTACCCTTTTCAATATTATAAAATGTACAATTAATAGTCTGTCCTGCTATAAGATTGATATTACTTCCACTGTCGTAACTTTGCCCATCGCATATAGCATGATCAAGGAACCATCCTTTTAATTCGTTACCAGCGGGATAAACTTCAAATAATTGATACGTTCCCGGCATAAGATCAGAAAATACTCCTGTTTCTGTATTTTCTAAAAGACGACTATCAAGAGGGGTGCTATTCTTATAAAGAACTATATTAAATTCATCACCCGTATTTGTTGGGTTTGCATCTTTAGTAACTCTAATTGTGCTAAGTTCTGTATTAGTAAACGTACATGTTACTATTTCTCCCGGATCAAGTGTAATTGAGGATGGATCACTTCTATCATCACACGTTGCACTTGTTAAGCTCCAACCAGCGAGACTGGTTTCAGCAACAGAATAAGTCCCTCGACTGCTATATCCTGTTGGAATCAAATATCCACTATTATTTTGCTGTCCATCGCTTAGAGAAAAACTACCGTTTCCATAATTGCTGGTAAAGCCAAATAATTGGCTATCTCCATCAGGAAGAGTTTGTTTTTCTACAATAATTCTTCCTTGTTCAATATTATTAAAATTATTACCTGTACTTGCTATACCCGGGGGAAGATTTAAAACACCTATTTCAATAGGAGACGTATTTATCCAACCCGTTTGCATTTCTTCGGAAACTGCATATAAACCAGGAAGTAAATCAGCAAAACTATAAGAACCATCAGCTAAAGTTGTAACAGTAGATATTGACGTTCCCGAAAGACATTCAGTTAAATTTTGACTGACAGCACATGCAAAAAGATCGATATTCCATCCGAGAATACCGGTATCAGTAAAGTCATTATATTTATATCCTGATATCGAACTTCTCTTTAATGTATTGGTAAATGTACAATTAACTGTTTGATCTTTATTTACCTGAATGTCTGAAAGTGATGTTCCTGCAGTAGGATTAGCGGTTCCGCAAAAAACCGTAGAATCATAATTTGAAAGATTTGTACTATCTCCAGCAATTTCCGATATAGAATGTAAACCCGTATTAACTATTACTTCACCTGTGCTTCCACCATTCCCAATATTATCAGCTTTAATCACTCCATCTACTAAAAGATCAAATTTCCCGGAATCAGAAATAGGATCTAGAACTTTATTTATCACAATTTTCCCAGTATTTCTTGTATTCGTAATTAAACAAGTTACATTATGTCCTGCGGCTACATTAAAAGTTTCAGATATATCTCCTGTACCACTAACAATAGGTATTGTTGGATTCTCAGAATCGCTACATGTATAGGCAGTAGAATAATCTGAAAGTACTGTTGATGTTCCTGCTGTTTCACCCACAGTATGGGTTACCAAAGATGAAACAGAAATAGATCCGGTTGTTCCACTATCCCCAACATTAGCTCCCGTACCCACAGTGCTTCCGTCTATTTGAAGATTAAATTTACCTGGATCTGCAGAAGGAATTAAGGTTTTATTAACCGTAATTGTTCCATTTTGAAGAGTATTTGTAAAAATACAGGTCACATTTTCCCCTTCTCGAAGATTAATTGTCAATGTTGATCCTAAAGCAGATTGACTCCCTCCATTTGAACTTGTTACCGTACATACAGGGTTTAAAAAAGTAAGCGACCAACCAGTAACAGTTGTTTCGTTGATTGTATAATTATTTCCAGTGTTATCAGCAACTAGAATTCCCGAATAAATTTGAGTGCTCGAAAAAGTCGGATCCAAGTCATCATCAAGCGTGAAATTTACAGGAGACAAACCGCCTGTTGTTGTAAAACTAAAATCCTGCGGATTATTTGGAATAGCGTCCTTTATAATAGAAATTGTTGCTGGATAAATAATAGCCTCAGATGCCAAAGAACGATCTTGGTTCCCGCTACTACAATTTGTGAGGTTTGAACATGTAAAATCTATTAATCTCATATGATAAGGTGATCCTGAAATACTTACTGCTGAATTATCAATTCCCCAATCAATCCTTGTTGAAATATGTCCTCCCCAGACTAGTATCCCTGTTCCATTGGAAGTTGGCTGAAAAGTGATAACTAAACTTGTATTACTATTACCACTATATAAACCAGAGAGAGTATATGAGGATACTGCGGTTATCGTACCATTATAAAAAGTAAAATTTTGGCCACCCAGTTGCGTCACTCCAGCACTGGTTACATTGGGGTCTAAAGGTATTGAGTAATTAGTCGGTGAAGAACAAGTTCCCACAGGAATACCATCCACTCCAGTACAAGGATCAGCAGTCGTTTCCGTTCGATTAAAACTCGTTAAATAATCTATAGCATGCTTACCTCCCTGTGTAGTATCATAATTGATTGTAATAGTATAAGTTTGTCCTACCTCTAAACCCGATACTACAACTCTATAAGGAACGGTGTCCCCTTCAAAATAATGTGCTTGATTCCCGTTTAAATTACCATTCTGCCATGCACTACCATTGCAGGAAGCTGGAGAGGCAAGAGTTCCATTTGCACATTGATCAATATTTACCGCGGGTTTATCTGTTATATGTACTGAGGTAATAACATTTCCACTAAAATCTTTAATTTCAATATAATAACCTGGTCTATAAGTTCCATCTAGTTTATAAGCATAAAAAAGTGCGCCAGATTCATTTGACGTTACCCTATCAGAAAATCGGTAATTTCCGTTATCGGATGTAATAACTATTTCATAAGTTGTGTTTGGAGCAAATTGGTTTCCTGTAATTAAGACAGTATCGTTGGGTGAATAATCGGCTTTGTCTGTAAATAAGTTTGGAATAAGTTGTGCGCTCGTTTCATCTTGAGCAGACGAAAGATCTATTTGTGGTAGTAAAGATTCTGAATTTTGTAAATTTAGTTCCGATGTAGTTGTATCTGATAAAACTCTTGCATCAATAGTTTCATTGCCTGTTTCCGTTTGAGGAGAGGGGGAAGGAGTCGCTTCGGTTTCAGCCGATACATTTGGTGAAGGTAAAATACTGGCTTCAATTTGAGGTGTTTCTGTTGGTAATGCTTCAGTAGGTGTTGCTTCAGTTGAGGAAAGCGGCGTTTCAGTACTTGGAGGAGGAGTTACATCTTGAGGAATAGTTGTTGATTCAGGTGTTACCTCTTGAGCATATGCTGGAATTATCGAGAAGAAATAACCATAGAAGGAGTTTAGTAAAAATAAAATAGAATAAAAAATATGAAAAACCTTCTGATAAATTTTTCCGTTCATCTAAATGAAAATTTAACCTGTTTACGCTTGTATAATAAGATATTACTATTGG
>MEUV01000051.1:0-2026 GCA_001772575.1 candidate division WWE3 bacterium RBG_19FT_COMBO_34_6
AGCGGAGAAGTAGGTTATATCTTATTTGTTGATATGATTTATTTCTCCGCAGTCTTTTTCTACTGGAAATGTCTACAAAATGGAAAAGCTAGGACAGGCTGTTAAAAAATGATCTTTGATCTGGAAGAGTATGATTGCTGTTAAGCGCTCAGACTGGGTTCCCAGAGATCATCCTTCACGATACCTTGCCCTAGCTTCTTTTTCGCTCTTTTACTTATCTGAATTTTTTCGATTCAAAATGTGCTTGGCTTTATTCCCTAATGGGTCATCACTATGCTCGTCGGTTTGTTTTATCCTTGTTAAAGGGAAGGTGAAAACTGAACGAAGGAGTGTACTCGGGATTTTTGTTGTTATCCGTCAATGTACATTCCGTGACTTTAGGCCATGCTGTTAAGAAAAGTTGACAATCTTGGTTTGGGATTGCAGTATGAGTGCTGATTGATTTTCCGTCTTAAGTAATCTCTTGATTATTCATCTTAAGTAAGCTTAAGTTTTCCGTTTTCAATCTCCCTGACCGTCCTCGACGTTACTGATAACTTGCGTCACCAATCCCTATCGGGGGTTTTGACCGCAGGTCAAAACTTGTCAATATTCAGAATTTCAAAGAACTGGCTCTAATCTTTTTATCCATGTGTGATCGACTTTTTTCCTTTGGGGTCTGTCATATATCGTTTGGGCAAGCCCGCACTATTCTTACCGGTAAACGTTCCCTATGAGGGGAGTAGCTTGCCAGTGTATGACGTATACTCGAGACTTGGTTGTCTTTCAATGTATAAATCACTGACGTTGGGTCGGATCACTTTGGTGTAAACAAACCGTCAAGGACATGCTCACGCATTTAATGGTTTTTCGTGAAGGCTAGCTTCGCTTATTTCCAAATCCTTTCAAATTTCCGGGGTTGTCAATAACATTTAGATATTGGTCCTTGTCGGAAGTCTAGTAGGCCGAAGCCTTTCGATACTTGTTTACATTTCGTTTTAAAAGAGCGTGGAGTGAAATATACAGTAATTAAAAAGTTTGTCAACACTTTTCTTTTCATGAAATATAAAGAATAGATTTAAAGATTTTTTAAAATTCCCCGTGCCGCCATAATACCTGTTGCGGCTGCTCCTGTAATGGTACCGGCCATACCCGATGCGTCACCGGCAACATAAACATTTTTTATAGTTGTTTGCATATCAGGAGTAGTACTTACTTTTGATGATCTAAATTTAACTTCAGGAGCATAGAGTAAAGTAGAACCTGCATTAATACCAGGCATTATTTTTTCTAAGGCTTCGAGTCCTTCTAAAATATTTGTAACTATTCTATAAGGTAATGCCATAGTGATATCACCTGGAGTCACATCAGTAAGAGAAGGTTTAACAACGGATTTTTTTATCCTATCCCAGGTACTTCTACGACCCATCTTTAGATCCGATAATCTTTGAAGTATAGGTTTATTCCCTCCAATTGTTGAAGTGAGTTCCGCTATTGATTTTGCATATGCTATTGAATTTTCCACGGGTTCTGTTAATAATACTTCGCTGACAAAAGCAAAATTAGAATTTGGAGAATTATTATCAGAATAAGAATGACCGTTTACACAAACATACCCTTCATAATTTTCTACGGTCACAAATCCGTTCGGACAAGAACAAAATGTTCTGACAACATCATCAAATGTTTTTGTTCTAATTTTGAAAACTACCTCATACAGTGCCTCCGCGTGTTTTTTCATTACCGAAGAAGGAAATTCTACTCTAACACCGACTTCAACCATATCGTAAATATATTCAATACCGTGTTTAGTACTTATTTCCTGCAGCCATTTTGTTTTTACACGACCGGGACAAAGTAGAACTTTGTCTGCATATAAGATATCTTGATTTTTTAGAATTACACCCTCAACCTTGTTATTTTTTACAACAATATCCACAACCTCGGTGTTCGGTAAAAATTCAATTCCACTTTGCATAATATATTCTTGAAATTTAGTAATAACTTTTTTTAAATTATCAGTGCCTACATGTTTTGAGCGTCTAAC
>MEUV01000051.1:2047-2392 GCA_001772575.1 candidate division WWE3 bacterium RBG_19FT_COMBO_34_6
TTCATTCATACTGCTTGGGTATTCTTTTGCTACTACTCCAAACTCAATAAATATTTGATCAATTTGATCCAAAATCTTTTGATATTCATCAGGACTTATTATATGAAAAGTTCTTTCATGTGAAAGTTTTGGGGTAAAATGCAACTTACCGTCGGAATAAGTACCTGCCCCTCCGAAACCAACCATAATATCTTTACCGTTTCTTTCTTCTACTGCTTTTCCCATATCAAGCAGGGCGATCTTTAAATTAGTTTTATGTGAAATAAGTTCGTGGCATGCAAAAATTCCTGCCGGTCCCGCTCCTACAATTATTAGATCGTATCTATTATTTAAATCCATTTTTTT
>MEUV01000051.1:2400-4357 GCA_001772575.1 candidate division WWE3 bacterium RBG_19FT_COMBO_34_6
GATTATAAACTATACATGATATATAATATAGGTATGAAAATAGCGATATTTTTAGTAATGCTTCCTTTTATACTTCCTATTATTTTATTTATTTTATTTATTTTTTGGTTGATTAACAAATCCAAAAAGGAAAATTGGAGCGGCACGGTTATAAACAAAAATTATAACCAAAAAAAGGACTTTGATAATCCCCACAAAATAGAACACTTATATTCTTTGGTCATAGAAGTACCAAACCAAAGAACACGAAATTTCGCGGTTTCATCACAGGACTACGAATATTTTAATGTAGGTGATAAAGTAATAAAGAAAAAGGGTAAGCTTAGATTAGAAAAAATAAATTAATTAATGACAAAAAAAATAATTATTTTTATAATAACTGTTCTTATATTATTTTTCTTAGTTTTTTATATTAGATATCATGGTGATAAGACCAACATTAACCGTGGTAACAAAATCGACCTTGAAATGATCGGGAAAGACGAACCTGTCGCCCCTAAAACGATTCAGAAATTAGATACAACCGGTTGGACTCCGGCACAAATTCATCTCGATGTACAAATTGTGCTGCCAGCTACTTGGCATGAAACTACAGATGGAATTTATAACTATGATCAGACCAAAGTTACAGGACTTAGAGATCCTAATTTTCCCGATAATTCATTCAAATGCGTATTCTTGGATGCAAAAGGTCAGGATCAGTTTTACGAAATTCTGAAAGAAGAAAAAATTTCGGATAATCCGCAAATTAAATATTTGCAGATTAAATGGAACGAAAATCAAGAACCGACACCTGCAAGATCCCCGGGTGAAGAGACCCAAATATATCTTGTAGATTCTCCGACTAGATCCGGGATTCAAATTGAGTGTGTTATTTTTAAGGGAGAGCTAACTCAATCAGATAGAAATATTTTAGAAAATGTACTTTATAGTATAAGATAATTTCCTATTATAGTGTGATAATATTAAAAAATGAGATCAAATAAAATTGATGTTTTAATTGTTATTTTAATATTTATTTTGATTTCCTTTGGTGTCGGAATTAATTATTATAAACAATATTCGGTGGATAAATCCAAGCTTCCTGAAAAAGTAGAGGAGAGTAGGGGATTCCAAAGATGGATCACGAACCTGAAAAATAAAGACTTGGATTTTATAAATGCCGATGATTTTAAACTAATAGAAGAAAATGAGATCTACAACACAAAGTGGATAAAGGTATATTCCACAGATGACACACAGGCAATGAGTGACTTGGAACAGACACTAAACTTGCTAAAAGATGTAAAAAAGGTTGCATTCTCACCCAGTGAGAGGGCTATTGTTGATTATAGAAATATTAAACGTGATGGATACACTCCATTCGAAGTACATTTTTATGGTATACGGGATGACAAAATTATAAACGCAAGAATTTTGGATTGCAGAACGGATATTAATTGTTATTTTGATAGAGCTTATTTTTTGAATAACAATGATGTTTTTGTTATTTCCGAATTTTCCAGGAATATCAAAGAAAACGAAACTATTTTTACACCTTGTTTAATTGATAACGAGTGTACCTATACGATAAAAGTTCACGTAATTGACCTGATAAATAATAAACGTTTGGTATATGAGTCAAAACCATTTAATATAATACTTAGTCAAGTAATTCCGGAATTATAGTATGGAAGAAAATACAATAACATTTTTACAAAAATTAAAAGAGAGGAAGGGATTAATAATTTTGTCCCTTTTTTTGATTTTAACTATTTTTTCATTTATTTTGCTTTTATCAGGTGCGCAAGATTGTGAATTAATAAATATACATGAAGGTGTTAAGAAAGATTGTGATTGTAAAGGATTAATTTTGACCGTAAAAAGTACAACCAGCAGCGGTGAGAGAAAGACTGTGTGCCTTGGAATTATCTCAAACAAAACTAAGTACTAGTAAAATTTATGTTAGAATATCAAT
>MEUV01000051.1:4417-7186 GCA_001772575.1 candidate division WWE3 bacterium RBG_19FT_COMBO_34_6
GGTTCAAGTCCCACCACCCCGACCAGAATATATTAGAATTTTTTATATTTTAAATAAATAAATTATCCTTAATATTTTTCCTATAGGTTTGACTATTTGACGTCTTTTTGCTAATATTCACGCTACACACATGCCTTAATTAAAAGGCAATAAAAACTACTAACAGATAAAAAGGAGATTGATATGGATCGCTGGATGTCACGTGTTGTAACACTGGTTATTGTGGTCATAGCTCTCGTTATTTTGGCGGTGCTCGGCTCAGCATTACTGGGCTATGTATTGCATGGCGTTAAAGATAATGAGATTGCTGTGAAGCTACGCCGATCGGTTATCATAAGTGTTGTAGGTCCTGGGGTATACACTGATTGGAATCCATTTGCTGATATTGTAGAAGTAAAAATCGAAGGTGTACCTTTTTGCGCTGAAGATGCTGAAGTTTTGACAAAAGATCAGCAGCGTATTGGTGTAAAAGTCTGTGGTACAGCCCACCGTCCCGGTTTGGAAAAATCAGATGTTTTACAGGCAAATTGGAGTCAATACCGAACTTTTTATACCTCAGATGAGGCTCTTGTAGGCCGTACCAGAACAGAAAATGGTCAATTAATTACAGAGTCCTTTGGTCTGATGCAGAACATCGCTCAGCAAGCCATGAAAGTTTGTGTCGGTGATAGAACATTTGCACAAGCTGTCGTTGGTACTGCAAGAGATGAGATGCGTCAATGTGTTGACGAGCAGATGTCCATACTTGCTATCAATTATGGCGGCATTGAAGTAAAAAACATTGTAGTTCCCAATATTATTTTAGGTCCTGAAGTACAGTCTTTGCTGGATCAGATCACAAAGTCTAAGTTTGAAGTGGATCTAGCCCGTCAAGACACCTTAAAAGCAGAGGAAAACGGCCGGCGCCAACTTGCAGAGCAACAAGCTACAATACGAGTTGAGCAAGGTAGGGTACAGGAATTACAACGTCAAGCTGCTATAACCGCTGATTTGGAGCGGCAAGCACTGGAAGCGCAAATGGCTGTTATCAATGCAGAAAAAGCTAACGATCTTCTAATCGCACAAAGAGATCTGGAAATCGCATTAGCTAAGCTGGAGGTTGAGAAAGCTAAAGCTCTTGCTCTCATTGCCAAAGATACGGCATTAGCACAGCTTTATTCGGAACATCCTGAATTTTTGGACTATTTGGTTCAATTGGGTTGGGCTAATGCTCTCGCACAAGCCGGCGCAATATATATCCCTTCCGGTACCGATCCTATGACGATCATTCAACCAAACGGACAGGGAGCTCAGGTTGTCATCCCGGCAACACCCACACCTTAATACCAAAGTGAGGATATAATGCCAGCATTAATTGCAAAACTCATACCGATAGCCATTTTTGCCTTGGTTGTTTATTGGCTACTCAAAGAAATGGAGGCAGCCGACCGCCGAAGAGATGAGCTCAAAGATAATAAGTTCTGGAAGTTCTTCTGGCCTGCGGTTAACATCTGGCTTAAAATAAAACGCTCGCACAGTATTTTATTATGGCTTATTCGAGCAGTGGTTTTTATGGCGGTAGTATATATCATCGTTTCGATGATAAGCAGCCGTTAGTTTAAAAAAAATAAAAAACCCCGGATAAAATTTATATATTTTTATTCGGGGTCATTTTTTTTTCGCTAAAAAAAATCAGTGATATAAACAGGTTGGAACAAATCTACCTCCTTTGCACAAACACTATCAAATATACATTCCGCACAATCAGGTTTTTGCATTTCCGGGCAATATCTTCTTCCTTCCCACAATGCGTAGTCAATAGTAGACATATCTCTGTCTGAAAGACTTGGCAGTAGATTTACAGCATCATATGTTTTACGCCTTATACCTTCTCCAAAAAAAATCATTACATTTGGTATAAGAAGCCTTCTTTCCAAAAAATATCTTTCTAAACTGTTGGGTAGTACGATCCCCGTTCTAAGTACCATACGCATTAGATGGTAATCAACTATTGCCGGAAGTTCCTCACCGTCACTTATTCTTAAAAACTTTTCCGGTCTGTTGTTTAACACCATTGCCAACAACAGAGATCTTTTTTCCAAAGGATCCTTATCAAAACCGGGTATTTTTTTTGTTACTTTTCTAAATTCTTTGAGAGGTCTGGATCTTCTGTTAACTTCCGAAAGCAACTGCTCCGGGGTGTTGTGATTCAAAAACCATAGACTCATGGCATTCATCATATTATAACGCTTCAAGGATGCTAGGTTAGTAACCGGGCCGTTGTCATCAGAAAACATTTCCACAAATGTATCCCAAGACATGAATGTTTGATGCTCTAGATTAAAAAAATACGGATCGGATAAAAATTTTTTGGATAAAAGCGCAGTCAGGAGATTATCGCCTTTTAGTTTTTTACCATCCAAAGATCCATATAGCGGCTGCTCGTATTTATTTCCTTTTAAGTACCAAAAACCCCACTCCATCAAAACCCAAAAAAAGAAGTAATGCAAAACATGATAGATATTATTATCAATTGACGGATATTCGCCTTCTGCAAAGTCAAAAGGTTTTAAACTTGGTCTTTTTGCGATCACATTAGCGATATTGTATAGTCTTTCTTTATCAATCTTTGCCATGTTTTTCTCCTTATTCTTATTAATATTATTTATTGCAATATAACAATGAATATAAAATCTGACAATGAATAATTTTAAAAATAAAAAGGATTGTTTAATTGTTTGGAATGGTGTTTGGATCTACCACTGCGTCGGTTAAGGTACATTTATTTTT
>MEUV01000051.1:7228-7478 GCA_001772575.1 candidate division WWE3 bacterium RBG_19FT_COMBO_34_6
TTTAATAAATAAATTGGAAGCATCCTTAAATAATTTTTGTATATCTCCTAATAAACTAGACGAAATGATAAATAATGCAAAAAATAAGAATCAGACACAACTTACGGATTTTTTGGTAGGTTTGAAAGATAAGATAATCTGCGGAATGGAAAACCCGCTTGAGGATATTAAGTTTGGAGTACCGACTTATCCGGCTAATGGTAATGAAGACAAACCATATTATGTATCCTGTGACTCTATAACCCAACTT
>MEUV01000052.1:0-662 GCA_001772575.1 candidate division WWE3 bacterium RBG_19FT_COMBO_34_6
AGATTTTAAATATAATCAAAGTGAAAAACTAAAAATCGTATACCACAGACTTGGAAGTGATGCGGATAAGGAGGGTTCTTTGGATAATTATTTGATGTTTACCTCATTTATTAATAAAAAAACAGGAGAAATTTATCAGCTGGCAAATTTACCAAGCTTTGCGCTGAAAAGCCCAAGTGATTGGGATCAGGATAGATACTATATAGAGGAAGTAGAGATTGTTATGCCAAAATTTGTGGAAAGCGGCGAGTATATGTTAATGTCCGGGATGGATAACTCAATTAGGACGCGTAGTGTCTATTTGGGTGATATAACCGTAGATTGAAAACTAGTATAATAAGTAGAATATGAAATCTCTTGAAAAATGGCAAATAGTTAGCTTTGTGTCCAGGGGTGTGGCCATGGTTTTGGGAATAATCCAAAGCTTTATAATTTTAAGAATCTTATCAGTAGGTGAATGGGGTCTTGTACAGCTCGCTGTGTCTATAGGTGCAGCCTTGGGTATATATCAGCATCTTGGACTTGCCAGTGCGGTTAATAGAGAAATTGCGGCAACTGATAAAAACACAGATGTATTTAAAATCTTTATTACCAGCACCACTGTAAGATACCTAGTTACAATACCCCTATCCCTTGGCCTTTTTCTGGCTGCACCTGGGATT
>MEUV01000052.1:681-1037 GCA_001772575.1 candidate division WWE3 bacterium RBG_19FT_COMBO_34_6
CCGAAATATTAAATCCATTAAGAATATATGCCGTTATATTACTTCTACAGGGAGTACAAGCTCTTTTAAATTCCGTGATATCCGGAACCAAGAGATTTAAAGAACTTTTTTTGCTTCAAGCAATTATTGCTGTTTTAAGTATCATCATGTATGTACCATTTGTGTATTTTTATAAAATTATGGGATTTTTTTATGCTAATTTATTGCACGAATTAGCCAAATCAATTCTTCTTGCAGTGGTTTCTTTTAAACCCTATATCCGTAGTATCAAATTACCGACTAAAAAAGAATTCTCATTAATATTTAAAAATCTTTTTTCACTTGGAATGGCTATTTATATTATTAAAATAATAGTA
>MEUV01000052.1:1045-5838 GCA_001772575.1 candidate division WWE3 bacterium RBG_19FT_COMBO_34_6
TTACCGGTAAAGCAGAAATTATAGGAATTTTTTCTTTCGCTTTGTTATACGCAAAAAAGTTAACTCATATCAGCGATGCCGTTACTGATGTAAATTTACCGGTCTTTTCCGAAAAATATGTAAAGGATATTAATGATTTTAAAAAAGTTTTTGAAAGTAATTTTAATAAAATATTTGTATTAATAATTTTTTCGGCAATGTCCGCAATTTTCTGGGCAAAGGATATTATATATGTTTTGATAGGGTCAAATAAATATGATCTTGCGATTCCTTTACTTGCACCGATGGTATTTACTTTTGTTTTTTATTCCATTATTAATATTCTTGAATCCAGCATTGCTATACCGGCAAAACTTGTAAAAGATATTATTCTTGGATTTCTGCTGATGCTGGGAGTGACAATCGGTACTTATTTAGCAGGCAAAACGCTAGCACCTCCTTTGTATATAATGTCTTATTCTATGCTTGCAGGTACAATAATGGGATTTTTTTATTTGGTATTTATATTACAAAAAAGACTTAATTTCAAATTTATTAACCATTCTCATTTTTTAATTTTAATCCAAGGTTTAGTAATAAGTTATGGCGGGTACTTAGAAAATATATGGGTGAAAGGATCATTGTACATTTTATATTGTTTGCTATTTGTTTGGGGGGTGTTTGTATCAGAATTTATAAGCAAAAAGCAAGTTAAGTACCTGGTTAGTAAAAGTTTTGAGAAGGTGAGACTTTTTATAAAATGAAAAAGTATAAATATGTATTATTAAAAATTTTAACAAGCCTTCTTTTTATTTATATTATTTTTTCTGAAGTAGGGGTTGGTGATTTTTTGGATAGTTTCAGAATCACAAATCCAAAACTAATCATTACTGTATTTATATTATTTTTTGTTAATTATTTTTTGAGCGGTATCAAGGGAAAAATTCTTCTTATTCATCAAAGCGGAAAAGTGGATTTGAAATATTTAATTTACTTATATTTCACAGGATCTTTTTTTAATAATTTTATGCCTACTATTATAGGCGGTGATGTTTATAAAGTGTATAAACTTAGCCAGAAGATCGGAAATCATGATAATGCTTTATCGGTAATTGTAATGGGGCGAATAATAAGCTTGCTTGTTCTGATATTTATATCGATCATTAGTATTATGTTAAATATCGGTCTTTGGGGTGCAATATTACTATTTTTATATCTAATATTATTAGTAATCGTATTTTATATTTTTAGTTTTTTTAGTCATAAAATAGAGTTATTTAGAAAAATTTATAATATCCTATCTTTTTATAAAGGACATAAATTAGTAATCATCAAAGCATTATCCCTTTCTTTAATCGTGCAAACTATTTATATTCTCATTCAATATTATATTTTCAAAATTATCGGAGTAGATCTATCTTTATCCTTTGCTTTTCTTGTATTACCAATAATAAGATTTATCGGATTTTTTATACCATCCACAAATGGATTTGGCGTACAGGATCTTTTGTATATAAAAATATTTTATTTTGCAGGTATTGCAGGAGTGGTGAGTTTATGGGCATCAGTTATATACCATCTTTTTAAATTCCTCGTCAGTCTTGTAGGAGGTTTTTTGTATGCACTGGATAAAGACGATTAATTATAAAATTATCTTTTCAATATTTATATTCTCTTTTATCTTTTTATTAACAAGAGTACCAAGACTTGGGACAGATGAGGTAAATCCGGATGCGGTTAACTGGCATTATAGATCAGAGCAATTCATTGTCGGATTAAAGACCGGTCAATTTGAAAAAACTTACCAACACTACCATCCCGGGATTACTTTGATGTGGATTATGGGTGTGCCGATAGAGGCTTACAAGCAGATATCAGAAACAAAAATATACAATCAATACTCTTTTTATACCTTCCATTTTATTGCAAAATATAGTCTTATATCAATTCAACTTATACTTTGCATATTTGTGATTTTTATTTTGAATAAAATTATTTCATTTAAAAAAGCCTTATTTGTTATGACATTTATGATTTTAGAACCATTTTTCATTGGAAATTCAAGACTTTTACATATGGATGTCCTTTTTACACTGCTATTATTTATATCTTTGACACTTTTTTATTTATATCTTAGTCAAAATAAAATCCAGTGGCTTATTTTGTCTGCAGTTTTCACCTCCCTAACATTTTTAACCAGAAGTATAGGAATAGGAGTTTTTGTTTACTTATTGTTCGGAGGATTTTTATTTCTTTATATTTACAAAAAAAGAACAAAATTAAAAATAATAAATCCCGTTATTTTTACAGGAGTATTTATTTTGGTGACATTTGTTATATTTCCTGCATTATGGAAGTCCCCTATAAGTGTAATTTCTGATATTTTTAGTGAGGGGCAAAGAATCGGACTGGAAAACGGTCATGAACAAATATTTTTTGGACAGAAGGTATATAATCCGGGATTCATCTTTTATCCCTTGGTAATTTTATTAAAATTGTCTCCCGCCGTCCTTATAGGTGTAGTTATTTATGCATATTATATTATGAAGCTTCTTTTTTTAAAAAAAGAAAGAAATAGTCTATTTGTTAAAAACCGTCTCATTGGATTTAACAGCTTTCTTTCTATTTTTTATTTAGGTTATTTTTTGGTGATGTCTTTGTCATCTAAAAAGATTGATAGATATATGGTTACTATTTTTCCGTTAATTATAATTTTTGCGGTATACGGTTATTTTTGTATCTTTTCCGTTGTTAGTAAAAATATTAAAAAATATTTGTTCCTAATACTTTTTCTAATTTTTGGTTTTTTTGTCGTACAACCCTTAATATTGATCTTTCCATATTATTTTACCTACACAAGCCCTCTTTTTGGCTCAAGCTACAGGGCAAATAGAATTATAGGCCAAAAATCCTTTGGTATCGGGATCTTTGATGTTAAAGATAAGCTGCAACAAGAATACGGTCAGAATATTGAGGTAGGTTTTATTGATACTAAGCCTATAAAATCTATCTATCCCAACTCCCTTGTAAATGATATAAGAATTGATGGCCCAAGCGGGTATGATGTTATTGTTTTGGGGATTAACGAAGATTTTCCTGAGAATATTCGTAAAAGTAAATTAGTTTTTATCAAAGATTCGTCCATTTTTATAAATGGATTGGAATATTGGCGTTTTTATGTTAAACAAAACAACTAAAGCTTTAATAATAATATTTTGTGTTGGTTTAGTACTACGCCTTGTCGGGATAACAAATGCTTTTCCGTTTATCTTTCATCCAGACGAACCTACGATTATTAGATCAGCTCTTGGAGTAAGATTTAACTTAAATCCTGGTCATTTTGACTGGCCGCATTTTTACATATATCTTAATTATTTTATTTATATGGTTTTTGCGAAGTTAAGGGATTTACTGTCTATTTTGAATCTAAAGGATGTAGTTTACTTCACATTTCCAATTATTTGGGATGATAAATTAATTTTTTATCTGATCACGAGGATAATAACAGCATTATTTGGTACCCTCACCATCATCCCGATGTATCTTACAGGAAAAAATTTATTTAATAAGAAAACAGGCATATTTGCCGCTGGAGCAGTTGCTATAGTACCTTTGCACATTTGGTATTCGCATTATGCACTTGCGGATATCCCTATGATGTTTTTTGCCTCCATGGCAATATATTATTGTACAAAGATACTTTTTCTAAAAAATACTAAAAATTATTTATTGGCAGGATTTTTTATCGGGCTTTCTGCTACCACTAAATACAATGGTGTTTTGGTGGCAATCCCGTTGATACTGGCGCATATACTGAGAGTCTTTTCAGAAAAGGATGAGAAATTTTTCAGATTTGAGGGAATAGAAAATCTCATTTATGCAGGAATATCTTCTATGATTGCTTTTATAATTGGAACTCCATATGCAGTTTTGGATTTTAATACATTTATTAGAACAGATGGTCCAAAGGGTGCTTTATGGCAGTTTACTAATGTTGGCAGTGTTGGATTTTTGGAAAGAATTAAAAATTTTGTGAATATTATATTTATACAGTTTAATGAAAATATGGGATATAGCTTTTTAATCTTATTTATACTTGCCATTCTTTTTGTATTAATCAGGGTAGTTAAAACACATAAAATTTTTGAACACAAGGATTTACTATTTCTTATAATATCAACATTAGTCTTAGTTTATTATATGTGTGGAGTTGCAAAAACAAGATCCCATTACTTTTTGGTAGTTTACCCCTTAATAATATTAGCTGCAGTTGGATTTTTGGAAACAATACTGGAATTTACAAAGTTTAAATATTCTAAAATACTATTAGCAGTTGTTTTTATTGTTCCTCTATATTTTGCTGTTAGAACATCATTTATATTTTATCAGGAAGATACCCGTGTCCAGTTTTATAAATGGTTATCGATAAATATCTTAAAAAACACTACAATTTATTATGATAGCGGAGATCTAAATCCCTTATTTGAAGATAATAAATACAAATCAAAAAAGGTTAATTCGGATAGCATAATTCCAATAAATAGTATTTTTGTAATTAGCGACAGCGTTAATAATAAATTCAGACTTATAAAATTTTTTGATAACACATTAAGAAAAGGACCGGTTATAAATGTATATGAAGTTATTAAATAGAATAAAAAATTTTATAAAAATATATAAACTAGAGATTTTGGTATTTCTTATTTTTGTAATAATGAGACTTCCTGATTTGGGGTATGATATGTTTAATACCGATGTCTGGAAATGGAAAGCCAGATCATATGATTTTGGAAGCGGGATTTTTAACCTTGATT
>MEUV01000052.1:5900-7084 GCA_001772575.1 candidate division WWE3 bacterium RBG_19FT_COMBO_34_6
TCTGGGAACACCAGCACCTGATAATAATATAGACAATATTTTTCAACTTCATTCATTTCAAAAATTTTTTATTGTGATTACAATAGCTTTTGTTATTAGTACAATTTTTTATGTACTAAAAAAATTATTCGGTAAAAGATATGCTTTAATTGCGATTTTTCTAATAAGTTTTGAGCCTTTTTATTTAGCGCTTACAAGGGTGGTTCATTTGGAAGGTTTAATGTCGACATTTATGATCGCCTCGTTTGTTTGGTTTTTCTATTATCTTAAAAATCCTTTAAACAAATACTTAGTCATTAGCTCACTTTTTACGTCGTTAGCGATATTAACAAAAACAAGCTCAATTTTTATAATTTTGTTTATCGCATTAATTTTGTTCGTTGATATATTTGACAGCAGTGTCGGTATTAAACAAAAAATATTAACATTCTTAAAAATTTATTTGTCCTATCTTATATTCTCATTATTGTTTTTTATCGCTATCTGGCCTGGGATGTGGACACATGCTGTTTTAGCACTAAACACCCTATATGAAGGAATAGTTTCTATTGGCGTAGAGGGTGATCACATACAAATATTTTTAGGGCAAAAAGTTGATAACCCTGGTATTATATTTTATCCGACTGTAGTTTTGGCAAGAGCGTCATTGTATCTAATTTTCGGATTTATAGGATTTCTATTCACCAAACATGAAATAAAAGATAAAGATAAAAATAAATTTATTTTATTTAATCTACTTTTTATTTTCTTTTATTTATTAGAATTAACACTCTCATCTAAAAAGTTAGATAGGTATGCCCTTCCGGCGCTACTGTCTTTTTTGCTTATAAACTCTTTCTTTTTTGAAAATATTATTAACAAAATTTCAAAAAATAATATTGTAAAAAAATTATCATATATAATTTTTGTTATACCTGGTTTTTTTTATTACTTTTATTTATTACCGAATTATTTTTCTTATTATTCACCCCTGGTAGGTAATTTAAAATTAGGAATATTTATAATAGAGCCTAAATGGATGATAGGACAAAGCGAGATTGTAAATTTTTTTAATAATCTGGAAAATGCCAAAAAACATGAAAAATTTCTTCCCGAGCAATCTTTGGATTCATTACTGTACAAGCCTGAAATTGAAAATAAACTTCTAATTGGTTTTCCGGAAAAATATTATACGCAAATTTGGC
>MEUV01000052.1:7141-12814 GCA_001772575.1 candidate division WWE3 bacterium RBG_19FT_COMBO_34_6
AAGATGATTCCGGTAATGAAAGTAGATTTAAGATAGAATTTGTAGATAGTATTTGGTTACATGATACAAAAATTTATAATGTATATAAGAGGGTAGAATAGTGGTACAGATCGGAGTTGAAGAAACAATCAAAAAAATTTTTTCCGGCACAGTTGTTGTTACTGTCGGGCTTTTTGTAAACAGTTTTTTTAGCTATTTACTTCATATTTATCTGGGAAGATCACTAACCTTAGAAGAATATGGAATTTTTAATACTCTTTTATCTATTTTTTATTTATTTAATGTATTTACCAGTGTTATATCGGTCTCGATAATAAAGATCGTCTCCGAACTTTTATCCCAACGTAAAATTGATAAATTAACGGCTTTTTACTGGAAACTTGTTTTATATTTATCCGCTCTTGGCTTAGTGATATTTATTTCTATATCTATTTTCAAAAATCTATTAGCAGAATATTTAAATATTACAGAAAGTAATTTATTTATTTTTTTAGGTTTTTATACACTCACCGGTTTTTTGGCTGTTACCATGGGATCGTATGTTCAAGGTCTTTTGAGGTTTAAGCTTACAGCCTTATATTACGCCTTATCAGGAATTTTGAGATTTGCACTCCCAGTTCTTTTTATTTATCTTGGTTTTAAGGTCAACGGTGTTTTTTTTGCACTGGGATTAGGAGTAGTAGTTTGTTTTTTTATTATCACATTTTTCCTTCAAAAAAACTTTGAATATTCAAACGAAAAAATTGATGTCTCAAATCTTTATAAACGTGTACTGGATTTTAGCATCCCGGTTTTTTTTGTAAGCATTTTAATGCAAGGGATCAATACCATTGATCTATTGTTAGTAAAAAAGTTTTTTACAGGCGATCTTGTCGGATACTATTCCGGGGTTGTTACAATCGGTAAAATTATTTTATTTGGTGCAGGTTCGATTACGATAGTTATGTTTCCTCAAATCTCAGCATTAATGACATCCGGTAAAGATTATCTTAGTAAATTTAAATTTTTCTTATTACTGCAAATATTAATTACACTAATTGCATATATTATATTTTCTTCATTTCCGGGATTTATCACCACTTTGTTTTTTGGTGATAGATTTTCAGAATCAGTTTTGCTGCTCCCAAGATTTGTTTTATATATTAGTTTGTATGTATGTTCGAATTTTTTTATCACTTTCCTTTTGGCAATTAACAAAACAAATGTCTACCGTTTATTATTTTTACCGGTAATTTTACAGATAATTTTGATTTATCATTTTCACGGTAGTTTATTAGAAGTTATTAATATAAACATTATTGCTACAATAATACTTCTTGTATCTTTACTGGTTTACTTGTATAAAGTAATTACTGCCAAGTAAATCCCCCATATGCTTGTATCAATAATTGTTCCTGCTTTTAAACAGGAAAAGACAATTAAAAAAGATTTAGAAAATATTTATGATGCAATGTCCCATACAAGGTGGGATTTTGAAATTATTTTTGTTGATGACGGTTCTCCGGACAAAACTTTTAAAAAAGCAAGACTGATTAAAAGAAAAAATATCAAATTTTATAAATATAAAAAAAATTATGGGAAAGGTTACGCTGTTAAATACGGTATGGCCAGATCATCCGGGGATGTTATTGCTTTTATAGATTCCGGAATGGAGATAAATCCGAACAGCATCTCACTTATTTTGGAACATATGCTCTGGTACGAATCCGATATTATAGTAGCCAGTAAAAGACATTCGGCATCAAAAGTGAACTATTCATTTATGAGAAGAATATATAGCTGGGGATACTTTATTTTTATAAAAATCTTTTTTGGATTAAATATTACCGATACACAATCAGGGCTTAAGATCTATAAGAGAGATGTTTTAGAGAAAGTATTACCAAGACTTTTGATAAAACAATTTGCTTTTGATATAGAGCTGTTGGCAGTAGCAAGGCATCTGGGATTTAGCAGAATACATGATGCTCCTGTTGAGATGACGCTAAATTTTAGCAACTCGACTTTCAAAAAATGGCTCCCGTTATTTCTGGATCCGAATATCTTAAGAATTTTAAAAGACACTTTAGCTGTTTTCTACCGCCTGAAGATACTGCGTTATTATGATGACGGCAACAGGAGAAAATGGAGGTATGATAAGGAACTTGATATGAAAATAAATACCGGTTTATAAAATTTTAAAAAAATATATCATTAATATATGAAGTTTTCCGTAGTCATACCTGCAAGGACGCTCAACGACCATTTAAAAGAAAATATCTCTTATTTAAAAAAAGTCAGATATTACGATTTTGAAGTAATTATTGTGTTAGACGAATTTATAAAAATAAATTTTGGCTTAAAAGAGACCAGATTCAGAGTTATTGAATCAGGGCCTGTCGGTCCTGCACAAAAAAGAAATATCGGAGCAAGGGCGGCCTCCGGAGACGTTTTAGCTTTTTTGGATGATGATGCCTATCCGCAACCGAATTGGTTAAGAAGCGCTGCTAATGTATTTTTAGAACAACCTGATTTATATGCGCTTGGAGGCCCGGCAGTAACTCCCCCTAATTCAGAATTTATGGAAAAGATGTCCGGTATGATTTTTGAGTCATATTTAACGGGGGGCAGTACGATCTATAGATATAAAATAGCCAAAAGAGTGGAGATAGACGACTACCCAAGTGTAAATCTGTTTGTTAAAAAAGAGGCATTTGATTCTGTCGGTGGTTACGATGTTAATTATTGGCCGGGTGAGGATACAAAGCTTTGTTTGGAATTACTAAAAAAATATAACAGAAAATTTTTGTACGATCCTTCGCCCGTTGTATATCATCATAGAAGAGAATTATTTAAACCGTTATTACAGCAAATAGCAAGATATGGAAAACACCGCGGTTATTTTGCCAGAGTATTTCCCAAAAACTCAAGAAAATTACAGTTTTTTGTTCCAGCTCTATTTTTTATAGGAATAATTTTTGGATTTATATTATCTTTTATTATCCCAAAAATTTGGATGGTTTATTCTGCCGTACTATTTTTGTACGTAATACTTGTTTTTGCCGAATCCCAGAAAGTGACTATAGACCAAAAAGATTTTAAAGCATTTAGATATATGTTTTTGGGTATTTTACTTACAAATCTTACTTACGGACTAAATTTTATTTCAGGATTTTTATTTAAACCAAGTTCAAAATTAAGGTCCATCGACGATGGAAGCGGAAATTATATAGGGGGATAAAAATGAAAAAATATGGTCAAGATACTTTTACAGACAATAAAAATCAAAAAATAAAAATAAAAATTATAACCGAAAAATGCATCAGTGCGGCAGTATGCCTTATCCAGGCACCCGGTACTTTTGATTTGGATGATAACCAGATAGCTTATGTAAAAGAAGGAACTTGGGATGAACTCAAAAATATTTTCAAAGCTGCAAAAGCCTGTCCTACAAACGCAATTATAATAGAAGATCTTAACGGAAATACACTTTGGCCAAAATAATGTTGTGAATAAATTTTATATTTGGTATTGTTTTTTAACTCATGAAAAATAATAAAAAGTCAAAAGTAGTTATAGGTTATCCACCTATCGAAACAACCAAGGGAGTACCTCTTTTGTCGCAAAATAGGCAATTTCAGTATTTTAATGCAAAAACATATATTTACCCCATGGTGCCTGCCTATGCCGCCTCAATGGCTCAAAAAAGGGGCTACGAGGCTGTCTGGATGGATGGCATAGCCGAAGAGCTGTCTTATAAGGTTTGGGAAAAAAAACTGAAATCAGAGAAACCTGACGTGTTAATGATGGAAACAAAGGCTCCGGTTGTTAAGTATCACTGGAAAATTGTAAATAAGCTTAAAAAGAGCTTACCTGCAATGCTGATGGTTATGGTAGGTGATCATGTAACCTATAATCCAAAAGAGACGATGGATCATTGTAGCGTAGATTATATTATTACCGGCGGAGATTATGATTTTATGTTATCTGATCTTTTGGATAGCATAACAAAGGGAACAATATTGGTTGGGGGAATATGGGGAAGAGTAGGTGATAAAAAGGTAAAATTATCCGAATTTATCAAATATGAAGATAATAAATATTGGATATCAGGGCCTTTGAAACAAGCGCATAATTTAGACGAACTCCCCTTTGTTGACAGGGATCTAAGTAAATGGGAATTATATGCATATCATAACGGTAATTATAAATATACGCCCGCAACTTATATGTATTCCGGTAAAGATTGCTGGTGGAATAGATGTACGTTTTGCGTTTGGGACCACACATTAAATCCTCTTGGAACATACCGTAGGTTTTCACCCGAAAGGCTCTTTAATGAGATTAAGTATGTTGTAGACAAATACCATGTAAAGGAAATTTTTGATGATGCCGGTACTCTTTTTGTGGGTCCGCCCCTTAAGAAATTCTGTGAACTTATGATCAAATCAGGTTATAACAAAAAGGTAGTTTTGGGATGTAATATGAGGCTCAATGCATTAAATCAGGAATATTATGACTTGATGGGTAAAGCAAATTTCAGATTCATACTATACGGAATGGAGTCTGCCAATCAATATACTTTGGACAAATTAGACAAGGGATTAAAGGTTCACCAGATCGAGGAAGGTGTAAGAATGGCAAAAAGGGCAGGACTTGAACCGCATGTTACCATCATGCTTGGTTACCCGTGGGAAACGGAAGAAATGGCAAGAAATACAATAGCCTTATCAAAAAGACTTTTTAGTAATGGATATGTTGACACAATGCAAGCAACAATAGTGGTGCCCTACCCCGGTACACCGCTTTATAAAGAATGTATTGAAAAAAATTGGTTATCTGTAAAATCCGATAATTACGAAAAATTTGATATGAGACGCCCGGTGATGAAAATACCTTTTGAAGAGAAAAAATTATATGAGATGACTCAAGAGCTTTATTCTTCATTTTTTACTCCCAGATATATATTCAGGAAGATTATTTCCATAAGAAATTATGATGATTTAAAGTTTTTATTTTATTCAGCATGGAAGATATTCGGCCACCTTCTGGACTTTGACAAATCTCAAACAAAAATAAAATGGTGGTCCCCTAATTTTATTATTATATCAAGCAAAAGTATGCTTCTTCACCTTTTTCCCAAAAAAGAAGATAAATTAGTTGAAGAAAAAATATTACAAAGTAAAAAAACAGAGATGGAAGAAGAAGACGACTTTAACATTTGATTAAATAGTCGTAAAATGATTGTAATAATTTGTAATATAATTATTTTTGTGATAATTAAAGTTAACTTAATATGAAATATTTAATAACCGGAGGTTGCGGATTTATAGGTTCAAATTTTGCAGATATACTTTTACGAAGAGGGGAAGACGTAACGGTATTGGATAATTTATCTAGAAAAGGCACGATTCATAACTTACAATACCTACAAAAAAAATATCCCGAAGTGAAATTTGTTCATTGTGATATTAGATCTGATTTAGAAAAAATAAGAATAGCAGTTGAAAAGGCAGATGTAATATTTCATTTAGCAGGTCAAGTTGCCGTAACTACCTCATTTATAAATCCCAGAGAAGATTTTGATATCAATGCCTTTGGAACATTCAATTTATTAGAGGCGGTTAGAAAATCCGAGAATAGGCCCATTGTGCTATATGCGTCAACAAACAAAGTGTATGGAGGTATGACGGA
>MEUV01000052.1:12822-17835 GCA_001772575.1 candidate division WWE3 bacterium RBG_19FT_COMBO_34_6
TAATAAAAAAGAATAATAGATATATCTATAAGGATTTACCTCAAGGAATCAATGAAGATCGTATATTAGATTTTCACTCACCATACGGATGTTCAAAGGGGGTATCAGACCAATATGTAAGAGATTATTCGCGTATGTACAAAATAAAAACTGTAGTTTTAAGACAATCTTGTATTTATGGAACAAGACAATTTGGAATAGAAGATCAGGGGTGGGTTGCTTGGTTTGTTATTGCCGCTTATTTAGGAAAAACGATAAAGATTTATGGTGATGGGATGCAAGTGAGGGACCTCCTATTTGTTGACGATCTATTTTCCGCATGGGATTTAGCCGTAAAAAATATCGATTCGGTTTCCGGTGAAGTTTTTAATGTTGGCGGCGGGCCTGCATACAGCCTTTCCTTATTAGAGCTGCTTGCTCATTTAAATACATTTTTAAAAAAAGATATAGAGCACTCATTTGACCATTGGAGGCCGGGAGATCAACCTGTTTATATCTCTGATATCTCAAAAATTAAAAAAAGATTAAATTGGGAACCTACTATATCACCGGAAGAAGGTGTAAGAAAATTAGTCGACTGGGTAGCAGAAAATATTATTCTAATCCAAAATTTATTCGGCGAGTAACATAAACATTAATAGAATAATTATTACATTTTGTATTATAATTATCCTCGTAACATAATTAGCTTAATATATGATGTATAAAAAAATCAAAATTGTTATGATAACAAGCCTGCAACCTTATTCAAATTATTCCAGATTCTTATGTCAAAACATTGATAAAAACAAAGTAGATCTTATAGTTTATAGTGAAAATAATAAAAAAAATTTGAAAATAGAAAATTGCGGAAATATTAAACTACTTTTGGATAGATCCATTTTTATATATTTTAGGATAATAAAAGAACTTCTTAATGATAAACCCGATATTGTGCATCTTCAGTACGAATTAAATATGTATGGCGGTATTTTTGTTAATTTAATTTTTCCGTTTTTTTTAATAATTTTAAAAATTTTAAGATTTAAAGTACTGGTAACTATGCACTCGGTAGTAGACGGAAAAATTATAAATAAGGATTTTGTAAAATTATTTAGAGGAGATAATAGCAAGATACCGGCATCTTTGCTGAAAATATATTTTTATTATTCACATTTTTTTATTGCTAAAATAAGTAATCTTGTTATCGTTCATACAAATATATTAAAAAATATATTGAGTAATGAATATTCAATTAGCAAAAAAAAGATATTTGTTATACATATGGGTGTACCTATAATGTTTGACAAATATAAAAATAATAATAAGAATTATTTTTTCTATTTCGGATATATTGTTAGAAGAAAAGGATTAGAAAATATGATTCTTGGATTCAAAAAATTTTTAGATAAATCCAAAAATAATAAAAGATTTAAATTACTGCTAAGCGGAGGTGTAATTAAAGGTCAGGAGTTTGCAAAAACAGAATTTCAAAATTTAATCAAAAAAATAAATGTTAAAAATAATGTGAAACTGTTGGGATTTTTGGATAAAGATGAGATCCATGAATACTGCCGTAATGCCTATTCATGTGTAATGCCTGCAGTAATTACAATTTCAGCCAGCGGGCCTCTTTCTATGGTTTTTGGTCATGGTAAACTATGTATTGCTTCAAAGGTCGGTAATTTTAAAGAAGAAATAATCCATATGCATGACGGGTATTTAATAGCTAATAACAAGTGGGATAAGGCCTTTGAATATGTAGCAAATAATAAAAAATTTGTCATTAAAGCCGAAAAAAATGTAAAAATAAAAGCACTGGAAAGAAGCTGGGCAAATGCTGCCTGTAAAAATATAAAAATATATGAAAAACTATTATAATAAATTTTTTAATACTCCGAGATTTTTTACTATCTTATCAGGACCTTTATTGGGATACAAGATATTTATGGCGCCAAGGCACGGATATAAGAAGATATTAGGAATTTATGAAATAAAAATTGTTAAGACCATAAAAAACAATATAAAAAAAGGTGATATATGCATCGATCTAGGCAGTCACGTAGGTTATATAACTCTTCTATTGTCAAAATTATCAGGAAAAAAAGGTAGTGTTGTTGCGATAGAACCGGTAATAGAGTGTTGTACTTTACTAAAAAATACAATTAAAAAAAATAAAATAACAAATATTAAAATACTAAACTTCGGAATCGGAGATACAGATATTAATAAAAAAGCATATGTATTCGAAGATTCCGGTATGGCAAATTTTGAAGACTCCGGATTTAAAATTTACAAAGGAAAAGAAGCTTTTAATTTCGAAATAAAAAAACTTGATGATGTAGTAAAGTCTTTAAAATTATCTAATATTGCTTTTATAAAAATCGATATTGAAGGTTATGAATACAAAGCCTTACTGGGAGCAAAAGAAATACTAAAATCCAAGCCTAAAATACTTATGGAAGTCCATGGATTTAAGGATTACAAAAAAATATACGAATTATTAAAGAGAAACAATTACAAAATATTTGATTTAGATGGTAATGAGATAAAAAGATACAAGAAAAAGACAGAAAGGATCTCTCACATATTAGCATTATGAAAGACCGATTTACTTTTATTATTAATACATATCCGTCAAAGGATAGACAAAAACAATTGATCAAGACACTGAACTCAATTTATTTACAAAGTTACAAAGATTTTGAAATTCTTCTTATTGAAAATTTTATTGATCTATCAAAAATACTTAAAATTATTAAAAAGTATTCAAGAAAACAGCAAATAATTAAAGTTATCTATGATCCTACAAAAAAATTATCTTATCTATTTAACCTGGGATGGAGAAATTCTCAAACAGAAAATATAGCTTATGTTGCAGACGATGTCACATTGGATAAAGATTGGTTAAAAAATGCTAAAGAAGAGCTTTTAAATCACAAGAAGGGAGTAATTATAACAGGTCCGATAATTTCTAATTGTTATCCGGCAGGTGAAATGCACAGGCTGTATTTGTTATCTCAAAAAAATATATTTATGAAATTCTTATCCTGGCCATACTTATATTTTTGTATGGAAAAAAATATATTAGCACCGGGAAAGCTGTTTGAGAGCGGTGCTTATAGTTTAGGATCGAGCATTAGACAGTCATTAAAATACGAAAAACAGGAAATTGACTTAGCTACGACCTCTTCAATGGTATTGACAAAAACGATCCTCAAAAAATTAAATGGATTTGACGAAAGATTTAGTTTTAATCATGCTGATGGGGATCTATTTATCAGAGCAAAGGCAAAAGGATACAAAGTAATATTTGATCCAAATGTTAGATCAATACATAATCTAAGAATTGGTCCTTCGAGAAACGCCTATATTATTGGAATAGATACGGCAAGATTTTACAAAAAAAATATTAAACCAAAAACATTAAAGGGAATAATAGGAATGATAATTAATATATTGTTTTTAAACTGCTATTGGTTATACTCGTCAATAAGATTAAAAAGTCCTGGTCAGTTGACGGGTATATTCGGCTTTATAAAAGGAATTTTTGGTAGGTAATATGGAAAACAAAAAATTAAAAATTTTAATGTTTAATAGATGGGTTGGATATAACGAGGGCGGTAATGAGACCCATATCAAAGAACTGGCTGTATTTTTATCTAAAAAAGGTCATAAGATAGATATAATCACAACAGGCGAAGAAGCATTAATTCCTATTAAAGAGCATATTAATAAAATATGGCAGGTAGCTTCTCCGAGAAAATACTTTTCATATAGTTCAAAAAGATTTATTTACAGCTTTATATATTTACTAAAGTCATTTTTTATTTTTTACAAATTATTAAAAATTAAAAAAATAAAATACGATATAATAACAGTTCATTTTTCATTGGAGGCATTCCTATTGAGATTTGTAAGAGCAGTTTTTAATATTCCTTACGCTCTTATTTTAGTAGGTGATACGGATATGGAGTTAATTGAGGGAAAAAGAGCGGATAATACATCGGAACTTACTGAGTATATGGCAAGAGAGTGCCTTAATTATTGTTATTATCCAAAGATTTTAACTAAGGGGGTTGATAGAGCAAGATTTAATAGAAAAGTAAACGGACATAAAGTAAGGAATTTATATATAAATAATAAAAAGCAATTTTTAATTTTAACTGTTTGTAGATTAGAACCAAGAAAAAATTTGGAAACTTTGATTAAATCTGCAAAAATTTTGGAGAATAAATATCCTAATATCTTTAAATTTGTAATTATCGGTGGCGGGATAGAAGAAAACAAACTCAAAAATATGGTAAAAAAGTATAGATTAAATAATGTTTATTTTACAGGTATGATCTACTCTACTTCTTCCTTACTTCCTCAATACTATGCTTCTGCGGATATATTCGCACTTCCCACCTTATATGAGGGATTTGGTTATGTGTTTTCTGAAGCAATGAGTTTTGGTTTACCCGTGATAGGAACGGATACCTCTGCAGTACCGGAGGTTGTAAGTGGGACCGGTATAATTATACCGTTAAGATCTCCGATAAAACTGTCACAAGCAATATACAGTATCTATTCAGATTCAAAATTAAGAAAAGAGTTATCAAGAAAAAGTTTAAAGAAGGTAGAAAATTGGTATTGGGATAAATTGATTATGGATTACGAAAAATTTTTATACGAAGCTATTAATAAAAATAGAAAATATAATAATTCTTATAAAAGATATAAAAGATGTTTTTCTGATCTATTTTTTGATTTTCCCAAAATATTATTTATTGGTCTTAGGCCTTTATATAAAACAAAAAATTCCTGGGGGTCGATTTTGAACAAAAGATATGAATGATAAATTAAAATTTCAAAAAAGAACACGATTCTTAATTACAGGCGGTGCCGGCGCAATAGGAAGTTATATGGTAAATCTTTTATCAGAAAGCAGCAATCATGTCATTGACGTAATTGATAATTTTGATTCCGGATATGAAATTAATCTAAATCCCAAATCAAATATAAATGTTTATGATGGCTCTATCTTGGACG
>MEUV01000052.1:17841-23088 GCA_001772575.1 candidate division WWE3 bacterium RBG_19FT_COMBO_34_6
TATTAGAAAGACTTTCTAATATTCAATATGATTATATTCTTCATTTAGCGGCAAGTTTTGCAAACCAAACATCAGTTGAACACCCGACAAAAGATCTATTGGTAAATTCTTCCGGTACTTTAAATATGTTAAAGCTATGTCAAAAACAAAGAAAATTAAAAAAGTTTGTATATTTTTCTTCATCCTGTATTTATGGAGATGGGATAAATGAGGATATGTGTGAGATTAATATCCCTGATCCGGGTACACCTTACGCCATATCAAAATTAACAGGTGAATATTACACAAAATTTTTTTACCGTATGTATAAAATACCGGTAAACATAGTAAGGATATTTAATATTTACGGCTCGAATGAATTTCCGGGTAAATATAGAAATGTGATACCAAATTTTGTATACAAAGCTATAAGAGGAGAAGATATTACTGTAATGGGAGACGGGGAGGATGTTAGGGATTTTACCTATATTGACGACGCATTGGAAATGATATTTGCAGTAATGTATGACAATTCAAATCTTGGGGAGACATTTAATATCGGGACCGGAATAGAAACAAAAGTAATTGATCTGGCTAATATAGTAATTAATAAACACAAAACAAGCAGCAGGATCGTTTACATTCCAAAAAGAGACTGGGATCACGTAAATAGAAGGCTTGCTTGCATTCACAAAGTAAACAAATATAAACAAAAATCATTCGTACCTATGGAGGAGGGTATAGAAACTGCTTTTAAATTCATATGGAAAATACAAGATTACATCAAGTAAAAAAATTTAATAAAATTTATAATCCCAAAACATCTAAAAATCCGAATAAACATTTTAGGATCAATTTGTTGATAAATAAAATAAAACAAGGGCACTCCGTATTGGATATAGGATGCGGCAGTGGCTTTGCTATGAAGAACTTAAGAGATAGGGGATGTGCTTGTGAGGGGATTGAAATATCAAAGCTAGAAGCAAATTATTCCAAAAATTTAGGTTTTAGAGTATACGAATACGATCTGGAAACAAATTGGGCATACAAAATTAATAAAAAATATGATTATGTTATGGCAGGAGAGATCATCGAGCATATATTTGATACTGATTTATTTTTAAAAAATATTTACAAAGTTCTAAAAAAGAACGGATGCCTTATAATAAGTACTCCTAATGTAGCCACCTTAGGCCGCCGTATCATGCTTTTTTTGGGTAAAAATCCTTATTTAGAAACTACCTTAAGGAAGACCGACGCAGGGCATATCAGATACTTTACTTTTAAAGATTTAGAAAATCTTTTGATATACCATGGATTTATTATTAAAAAAACTGAAAGTACTTATATAAGTTTTGACAAACAAGGTAGATTTAAAAGTAGACTTTTGGCAAAATTATTTCCTACATTTGGCTCAAATATTGTTATTGAGGCTGTTAAGAACTAAATTTAATTATTTTTTTATAAATAACCATTTCCTCTTTTGCTATCTCTTGCCAAGAATATTTAGAAGCTATATTTTTAAGTTCTTCTCCTTTTACTTTTATTTCCTTTTTATTATCCAAATATTTTATTACATGATTTGCAAGCATTTGCCAGTTTCCGATTTTTATTTTATCCAGATCATTTCCGAATATTTTATAAGCAGGAAGGTCGTAACATATTACCGGTAATTTACAATACATTGCTTCACACAAAGCAATTCCCCAACCTTCTTCGTGACTTGGAAATAGAAAAAGTCGTGATGACTTTATAGCTGCGTACAACTTATCTCCGGATAAGGGTCCGGTTAAAATAATATTATTAGTCAATTTATTTTCTTTTATCTCTTGTTTTAAATTTGATACGATCTCTTCCGATCCACCGCCGATGACAACAAATTTAGCATCTTTATATTTTTTTACTATTTCTTTCCAGATTAAAACAAATTCCTTTATACCCTTTGAGTACCTAATTCCTCCAAGAAAACATGCATCATATATTTTTTTAGGTTGAGGTATTGAATCTATAAAATTAGTATCTATACCGTTTTTAACCGAAAAAATCTTTTTTAATTTACTTTTTAAAAGTAATTTCTTAATATTATTACCTTCCGGTGTGTCATAAACAAATAAATAATCTGAATTATCTGAAATAAACTTTAAACTAAAACGTTGAGACATATACATTAAGGTATTTATGATAAATGATCCGTTCCTTTTTACGGGATTTTTTATTTGGTGGTGGATCATGCAAAGAAGTATTTTTTTAAAATAACTTTTGTAGGTAAAAGCAGGAATTAAGTCAAAAAAGAAATCTGAGGTAGGAAAGAAGATATCATAGTCCTTGAAATCATTGATTTTAAAAAAAGATATAAAAGTTATATAGAAATAAGAAAGTACTCTGCCGATTAGAGATTTATTAAGTTCTTTAGGCCACCAAAAAGGCCTGTATATAACAAAATAATTAGTATTAAGATCTTCTTTTTTGGTAAAAAGTTCGTATCCGGATTCTGTGGTTAGAATATCAAAACTGTCTTTAGGATAAACTTTTTGTAGTTTTCTAATTATCTCTATAGCTCTTTTATCAGAGCCTCCAATGCCTGTATTATTAGAAAATCCTAAGCCATTTATAATATATAGTATTTTCATAATATTTATAGTACAAAGTATATTATAGTATTATTTTCTTTCTGAGGATAATATAAATAAGTGATCAATAAAAGGTATGAAATTATAGATCTACTAAGAGCATCTTCAATAATTGGCGTGCTACTTATTCACTTATCCGGTTGGTACGGGCTGGTAGGAGGTCAACCTACAGGTTTTTATATAATTTTAGCCAATATATCAAGATTTTCAGTTCCTATGTTCGTATTTATTTCAGCAGCACTTTTTTATTTAAAATATGATTATAAAAAGTTCAATTTACGATCTTATTATTTAAATAGAATAGATAAAATTTTATTACCTTATTTTTTATCTAGCTTTATATATTATCTTTATAGATTAAGCAATTTTGTTTCATCAAAACAACTTATTACTCTTAAAGGTGTTGAGAATATTTTTGATTTTATTACAAAAACATTAACAATTGGTGTATTCTCTCACTTCTATTTCATTCCTTTAATTTTATCTTTTTATTTAATAGCACCATTTTTATATAAAGTTTTTAGATCTAAAAGTATCTTATTTGTAATAATTACGGTAATAACAAATATATTATTTGTATTTTTAATGATCTCTCTCAATATTAAAAGAATAGACTATAGATGGACCGTATTTCCATATTTAATCTACATAACGTTAGGATTTTTTTATGCAAAAAATTATGAAAAATTACTAATGGTAAAATCTAAATTTTTAATCGCGTTACTAGTTGTTTTATTATTAGGTATATATCCAATTTATATAAATTATTATAATGCTAAATTATCAACAATGTTATATCTCTCGTATGTGTACGATTCTTTATGCGGATTAGTTGTAATAATTTTTTCATATTTATTAAATAGTTACGTAATAAATAATAGAATTATAAAATTTTTATCAAATAATTCTTTTAGCATCTATTTATGGCACTATCTATTTATTGATCTTATATTTTCTTTCATAAAAAGAGGAAAATTGATTTTTGAACTAAATTTTATTAATTATATTTCGTTATTAGTATTAATAATTGTATTATCAACCGTACCCAATCTTGTATTAACAAATTTCTCTCAATTATTAAAATATTTTTTTAAAAACAAGATATAACAAAAGTTACTTTTTTTTAATCACCTTACATGGAACACCGGCAGCTACTGAATTATCCGGAATATTTTTTGTTACTACCGAACCCGCTCCTACAATACAATTATTCCCTATTTTTACTCCTGGCAGTATTACAACATTTGCTCCAAGCCAGACATCATTACCTATTATTATCGGATAGGAGTCTTTATGCTTATTAAAATCTTCAAAGTCATGATCAGAACTTATTATTGTTACTCCGGGGCCCATAAGTACATTATCTCCAAGTACTATCTTATTAACAGCTTGTATATACTGATGAAAATTTGATCCCGGTGAGCATAACTTTCCCATTTTGATATTTTTATATCCCGTAACATATGAAGTAAAATGTACCGGCCAGGGTACTCTTCTATTTATTCCTAATACTTTTTGATATAAGAAAAAATTAATATAACTAATATCAGCATATCTTTCATCTGGGATTTTATAAAATGTTTTACAAATTTTACCAACTATAGATAATAGTTTATTTAGCATTATTATTTACCGAATATTTATAAGACAAAATTAACATAATTAAGTATATTATCGAATAACCTATGGAAAATCCAAGCAAACTAATTAACACAGAATTAAATGTTTTTCCTAATTGCATAGCAAATATAGTTACAATAAGTAAGCAGATTTGTACTGACAAATTAATTTTTTGTTTTTCTGCAATAACCAATACATAACTTAAAGGACTTGATATAAATCTAAAGAAAAACATAATAGTTAGTATCTGCGCATAAATACCAGCATCTTTCCAAGCTGCTCCAAATATCAAAGGTATAAGTGGCGGTGATACAAAAAAGATTAATAAAAAAGGAATTATTGATAATTTAAACAACGCTTTAAATGTCTTAACATAAATATTTCTACATGAGTTGGTTTCTCTATAATCTCTACTTGCGCGTTCTTTAAATACACCTAATATGGATGAACTAATTAATGCTCCGGGAACACCGAGTATTTTTTGGGTTAGTGCATACTGACCAACAACGGATAGTCCAAAATAACTCCCTAATAATATTATAGGTATTTGATTTGCAATAACATTTACTAAATTTGAAGGAAGATTATATTTAGGGAATGCTACAAATCTTTTTGCAACATATTTTATATTTTGAAAATTTACATTACTTTTTTCGTATTTATCTTCGTCCCATATAGATTTTGCTAGTAGAGATGATGCAAAAATTTGCCCTATAACCTGACCTAATAATAAATTTATTTCTTTTAATTGGCCAATAAACTTTAATATAATCTGTAAAATATTAATCGATGATGATCTATAAATAGAATTTAAAGAAATTCTTTTAAAATTTCTTTTATAAATAATCCAATAATAAAATATTTGACCAAGAGCTGTGTAAAGAACTGCTAGGGGTAGAAGAATAATCCAAATATTAAAAAATCTAATATGAACAAATTTTATTATTAAACTCTCAAAAATTATTAAAGATAAAAAAGTTAGTATACTTGTAGTTACTGTTAAAATAGATGCTAAAGC
>MEUV01000053.1:0-4454 GCA_001772575.1 candidate division WWE3 bacterium RBG_19FT_COMBO_34_6
GAGACGCTTTACCACTAAGCCACACCCGCATATTTACAAATTATACTACACAAAAACCCTCCTAGTACTCGGAGGGTCTTTGATCTATTTTACTAATAAAATAATTTAAATTTTAGGGTAAAACTAATGATTGTCCAGGTACAATCAATGCCTGTTCCCCACCAGGTAAGTATCCGATTTGATTCGTATTAGCTTCAAGAATTTTTGTCCATTCATACCCATTACCGTATTTAGCTTCCGCAAGTTCCCATAATGTATCTCCCGCCTTTACAATATAAGAATTTCCTGTAATTTCTCCTTTTTGATAATCATTTGCGCTCCATGTCCCGGAATATCCCTCATTCTTTTGTGTGGCAGTACCTTCAACTTGCGCTAATTTTTGGTTTTCCTGTATTTTTTCTGTTTTTGCACCTTCCCCGTTTAATTCTCCTTTATCTTCCTGCGAATTAAATAATTCTTTTATCTTATCCCCAAGAGATGTATCTGAATCAGAGCCTTGTTTTTGCGAAGTAGTATCCGTTATGCTATTTGTGTTCTCTTTGTTTTTGTTAAAGTAAGAATAGGTTGCAAATACCAAAGCAAGTACAAATAATCCACCTATAATAAGAGCAAGCCCATCATTTGTTGATTGATTTTCTTTGTTAGTTTTAATTTCTGACATATACACCTCCTATCTATAATAATAACAGGGTTTAACCCATAAACAAATACACTTACAATGTCAGGCAGGGAATATCCTCATTATATAACAAAAAATGTTATGGCGGGATAGACGGGACTTGAACCCGCGACCTTCCGCGTGACAGGCGGACGCTCTAACCAAGCTGAGCTACTACCCCAGAAAGCAGCGTCAATATAGTAACAAATTAATCTTATAATAGTCAATAAATACTGATTTTGATATACTAATTGTATGAGAAAAAATTTTTACCACAAGAAGATTTTCGGTGGGACTAATTTTTTGGTAGTTTTATGGACCCTCATATCATTTTTAAGGTTCGGATTAATTTTTGGCAAAAACGCAATAAACACCATTCTTGACCAGCAATTTTTTGTATATGTTATCCCTCTTGTTTTTTTGTTAATTTTAAATCTTATGATCAGTATAGGTTCATTTTTTCCTAATTTCAAAGATAAAATATGGGCTTTATCTATAATAATAGCCACCGCTACATTGATGGTTTTAAATACTTTTCAAACAAAGGTGGAAAATATAATATCTTCCGAAGCAGAGGAAGTATCTATATATAAATTTTAAATATTGTGACCAAAACATTTAAATTTTCCAACAAAGAAATTGTTAACCTTTTTAAAGAAGTACTTGCAGCAATGGAAGTAAAAAAATTCAGTATTTTTAGAATCAGGGCTTATCAAAATGTAATCATCACGATAGAGGGTTTAACAGTGAGTGTATTTAATCTATGGGAAAATAATAAATTAGATGAGATACCGGGAGTTGGACCGACATTAAAATCCCATATGGATGAACTTTTCACAACCGGCAGAGTAGTTGAGTTTGACGCAATAAAGCACGACCTGCCTCAAGGGATGTTCGAACTTCTTGGATTAAGAGGAATTGGTGCGAAAAAAGCTTATAAATTAGCAGCAGCTTTTAAACTGCACTCAAGAGAAGACACTTTAGAAATAATAAAAAATGCAGCCCTGTCACATAAAATTCAAAATTTGGACGGATTCGGAGAAAAATCCGAAGAACAAATATTGATCTCTCTTACGGAAATGAAAAAAACAAAGCAGGAAAAGCCCCGCATGCTTTTGATGCAGGCCGAAGAGATAGCAGGGAGGATCACCTCATATCTAAAAAATCACCCCGAAATAAAAGATGCGGTAGTAATGGGGTCATACCGTAGAAGAGCCCCGACAATAGGAGATTTGGATATTGCCATTAAAACTACCGATTCTCAAGCAGCTCTTAATTATTTTTTAAAATATCCGGAAATCGAAGAGGTTGTTGTAAGCGGAGATAAAAGAGTAGCTGTTACCCTTTCAAATGACATTCAAGTGGATATCAGAGTATGTGAAGATGATGATTTCGGTTCTATGATGCAGTATTTTACCGGGTCAAAAAATCATAATATTATTCTTAGAACATACGCATTGGAACACGGCTGTTCTCTTTCAGAATATGGAATCAAAAAAAGAGGAGAATTAAATAAATTTACGTGTGAAGAGGATTTTTATAATTTTATTAAATTACCATATATACCACCGGAAATAAGACACGGTACAAAGGAAATAGAACTAGCTCAAAAAAATAAATTACCTAACCTGATTCAGATTACTGATTTGAAAGGAGATTTGCACAGTCACACTATTGCATCAGACGGATTAAATTCTTTCCAGGAAATGGTGAGCGAGGCAATAAAACTTAATTATGATTACTTTGGGGTATCGGACCATGCACCTAGTATTCAGACAAAAGGCTATGATGATGTAGCAAAAATCATTGAAAATACGAGAAGGATGATCGATACATTTAATAATTCACAGTCAAAGATAAAAGTACTTTTCGGATACGAAGTAAATATCTTAGCTGATAGTAAAATCAGCCTTCCTGATGAACTTTTAAAAATACTGGATTACGCTGTGGCAAGTATACACAGCTCATTTAACCAGGATAAAAAAACTTTAACTTCAAGATTAGTAGCAGCCGCCAGGCATCCGTTAATTAATATAATCGGTCATCCGTCCGGAAGGCTTATAAATGAAAGAGAATCAGCCGACATTGATTGGCGTGAGTTTTTTATTGCAGCAGCTGATAACAACAAAATAATTGAAATTAACAGCCAGCCAAATAGATTAGATCTAACCGAAGATCTTATACCGGATGCATTATCCAGAAATATAAGGCTCGTAATAAATTCTGATGCACATTCAACCGGACAGCTTAATTATATAAAATACGGAATTGATGCAGCCAGAAGGTCTTGGTGTGGTAAAGAAGATATTATAAATACTCAAAATTTTGACCAGATAATAAGGATTCTTCAGTCGTCAAGCTTAAGATGATCTACCGGTTACAATACTTCATTTTTTTATAAAAAAGTTGTAGTATTAATTTATAAATTACAAAAATTTATGAAAGGTTAATTTATGTCACCGCTATTACTTTTAATTATAATAATTGGAGCATTAGTATTTTATGTTATATCAATTTATAACTCATTTCAAACTATCGCTGTCAGAATACAGGAAGCCTGGAGTCAGATCGATGTGCAGTTGAAAAGAAGAATAGATTTAATTCCTAATATTGTCGAAACCGTAAAAGGTTATGCCAAACATGAAAAAGAAGTTTTTGAAAATGTTACAAAAGCAAGATCAGCTTTAATGAGTGCGCAAGGGCCTAAACAGGTAGGTGAGGCAGATACCGCTTTAACAGGAGCTTTGAAATCACTTTTTGCTATAGCAGAGGCTTACCCGGAATTAAAAGCACAAGAAGGATTTTTGAATCTTCAAAAAGAACTTTCTGACACAGAGGATAAAGTTGCTTACTCAAGACAATTTTATAACAGTGTTGTGAAAGAGTTTAACCAAAAAATAATGGTATTTCCTACCAATATAATTGCAGGATTCTTCAAATTTACTGCTAAAGAATTTTTTGAAGCAACAGAAACCGAAAGAGAAGCAGTTAAAGTTAACTTTCAATAAGATAGTTTTTTAGCAAACATATTTTACATATTTGGTAAAATATCGTAATGCCTAACATATACCAAAATATTGATAAAAATAAACGTGAGACTATTTTGATTGTAATTTTATTTATTTTTGTAATTTGCTTAATTAGCTATGTATTCGGGCAGATCTATGATTCAGGGTCCGGTATCGGATATGTGGGATTTGCATTAATTTTCTCCGGATTATCGAGCTTATTTTCTTATTATAATTCCGACAAGATAGTTTTATTTATTTCCAATGCGAAAGAAACTCCCTACGAGACAAACCCGGATCTACATAATCTGGTAGATAATTTATGTATTGCCTCAGGTCTTCCAAAACCCAAAATATATATGATTGATGATAGTGCCATGAATGCTTTTTCTACAGGAAGGGATCCTCAGCATAGTGTTCTTTGTTTCACTACAGGTATTGTTCAATCTTTGGAAAAACGGGAATTAGAGGGAGTTGTGGCACATGAATTGGCACATATACAAAATTACGATATAAGACTTATGTCTATCGTGGCAATATTAGTAGGCACAATTACCTTACTATCCGACTGGTTTACCAGAGGTATTTTTTATGGCCAAGGAAGAAGGAGTAGAAATAGTGAATTGGGAGGGATCTTATTACTTATAGGTATTATCTTTCTTATTTTAGCTCCCATAATAGGTGTATTAATAAAACTTGCGATGAGTAGAAATAGGGAATATTTAGCTGATGCATCGGCCGCGATGATGACAAGATATCCGAAAGGTCTTGCTGATGCTTTGAGAAAA
>MEUV01000053.1:4511-4678 GCA_001772575.1 candidate division WWE3 bacterium RBG_19FT_COMBO_34_6
ATTTCAAATCCATTGAAAGGACAAATATTTATGAATATGTTTAATACGCATCCCCCTATTGAAGACAGGATTGCAAGACTTGAGAGTATGTAAATATGCTATATTAATTTATGATGACAAATAAGCTTACAGATAAAGAAACAAATTATATTGCTAACTTATGCAAC